>CAZKNB010000123.1:0-4916 GCA_964554075.1 uncultured Bacteroides sp. | reverse complement strand
TGGAAGTTGGCAGGAAAGTCGGTGAACTGCATCACCTGAGCACGGTTGACAAGCTCCCACCACTGCACGTCGCTGTGGTAATCGGTCGGGAACTCACGGAAGAGAGGATGCGCCGGATTGACCAGGATACCCGTTGTGTGGGGCGGACGCATCTTAAACCATGAAGTGTTCCAGAAGACCGGAGTGAACTGCTGCACCACCTCGCGTCCGTAGCTTACCCGACCCGCTGCCGTGAGCAACACCTTGCCGCCCTTCTCCAGCGTCTCTAGCGCAGTAGCGTCGAGTGTATCTGTCTTGTAGACATCGCCCAGCTCGGCCTTCACCTCGTCGGGATAGACCCAGAAGTTCCAGTCGTTGACAGCCTCGGTGCCGTCGATGCTGACCTCCAGGTTCACCCTCTTCGCCTTTGTGATCTGCGAGAGGTCAAGGTCTATGCTGCCCACCATGTTAAGGTTGCCTACAGGAATGTCACGCTTGCCCACGATGCCGCTGGCGTAGAGCTTGCCGAACTCGTCGCGCAGAGCGTAACGAACGACACCATTGCTTATCTCGCCGCTGCCGAAGTTGGCCACCTCGATGTCGGCAACAATCTTCTCGCTGTTGCGATAGACAAACTTCTCGGTGCGCATCAGGGGCACCACAGGAGAGCAGAAGCGGCGCCACTGGCTGGCGTCGATGTAACCCTTCTCCTCGAAGAAGACATCCAGCACACCGACGAGCGCCGTGCCCTGACCCGAATAGTCGTTGAGCGCCAGGAGCTGGAAGCCCGTATAGTCCGGCGTACGCAGCGTCTTCTCAATCTCATACTTATAGCAGAGCGCCTGCAGCTTGCCGCTGGCCATCATGAATTGCTGAGCCTGTTCGCCCATATTGTTATCGTTCAGCAGGTCGCGGAAGATCTCGAAGTTCTTAGCCTTGTTGACACCCGTGTACTTGCGTATCTCGTTGAAGTTAGGGAAGGCGCACCATTGTCCCGTCTCATGCGACACGTAGGGCTGACGCACCGTGTCGATGCGGTTCTGCATGCGATAGTCGTCGATGGTTGCCGGGCGCTCCTTGCTCCATGTCAGTCCGCGTGCACCCGCCTTCACATGATACTGGCTGCGCGGCTGCCACTGCCATCCGTTGCCCACCGAAGCACCAGTGTAGACGCGTCGGCTGTCGGTATTCTCCCAGTAGTCCACGAACTTGGTCACCCAGTCCACCCAGCGTCCGCTAGGCTCGTTGCCACACGAAAGCATGCAGAATGAGGCGTAGTTGCCATACTCCTTAGCCATCGCCTTTGTCTCGTCCATCAGGTAGTCGTCGATCGGGAGACCCATGCCCAGCTTTGAGCCATGGTTAGGCCAGCTCGGACCCTCGGGCTGCAGATAGAAGCCCACGAGGTCGGCAGCCTTGAATGCTGCTTCGGGAGGACAGAACGAGTGGAAACGCATGTGGTTGAGACCATAGTTGCGGCAGATGCGGAAGACGCGCTCCCAGCTCTCCACGTCCATCGGCGCATAGCCCGTCAGCGGGAAGTCGCAGTTCTCCACCGTTCCGCGGAGCATCGTCTTGCGGCCATTCACGTAGAACCATTTGCCACGAATCTCAAACTTGCGCATACCGAACTCCACCTCGCGCACCTCGCTCTTCTTGCCGCTTGTCAGTTCAGCCTTCAGCTTGTAGAGCGCTGGTGAGAACTCGTCCCAGAGCAACATTCCGTCGCCCATAGGCAGCTCCATCTCCACCTCGCTCTCGCCATTGGTGATGTTCACCTTGCGGCTCACGGCAGCCACGCTGTGGTGCTTGTCGCTGTTGAAGCTCTCGGCAGAGAGGCGGAGGTTAGCCTCGCCCTTGCCACGCACGCGCATCTTCACCACGGCGCGACGTCCATCCACGTCGGGATAGACCTGAATATCGTCGAAATAGGTTTGAGGAGTGGTCATGAGGCAGATGTTGCCGACCACGCCGTTCCAGTTTCCCTGTGTCTGGTCGGTGATACTGTGGGAGTCGGGACCCACGTTGATCTCCTTGATGCGGTTGTCCACACGCACGGAGATAGTGTTCTTTCCGCTGCGCACGAGGTCGGTGATGTCATACTGATGAGCCACGCAGAGGCTGTTTCGGCTGCCCGCAGGCTTGCCGTTTACCCATACGCTGGTCTCGATGTGAGGACGCTCCATGTAGAGCACAACGCGCTCTCCACGCCAGCTTGACGGGATGTTCACCGTGCGCTTGTACCATGCCACGCCGACGTAGTGACGGTCGGGAGTCAGGAAGAAGGGCAACTTGATGTTACCCTCCACGCGATACTTCTCCATGTAGGGGTTGAAATAGTAGGAGCTGTCGTAGAGCGTACCCGTCCACTGCGTCTTCGTGTTGACGATGTCGCCCTTCAGCTTCTCAGGCATTGAAGCGGGGAGGTTGATGCCATCCTCCAGCGTCTTCGCATACCATTTCTCCTCGGTACCGACATCATTGCGGTCGATGCCGAACTCCCATTTACCACTAAGGTTGATAGAATTCTGAGCCGTCGCCGTCAGAGCCGAGACCATCAGGCAGAGGCCTATCATGCCATTTTTCATATAGTTGTTCTTTAGTTCGTTCTAGTTTCCGTCGGGTTTCTCAATCTCGGTGAATGGACTCTCGTTCCACTTGAATGCATCGCGGTCGTCGGGCTTTGCGGGATCGAAACCGGTGAAGTCGCTGCGGATGTAGCCCGTCAGCGGACTCTCAATCTTCTGCAGGCCCAGGAGGATACACTTGGCTATCTCGTAGGCACCGTAGGGATTGAAGTGGGTGTTGTCGGCGAGGGGTTTGTCCTGACCCGGATAGCTACCGGCAGGATAGTGGACAAAGGCGCGCTTAGAGCCCTCTACGCCCATAGCCTCGTAGAATGTTCGGGTCATCTCGTTGAGCTCGATGACAGGCACGTTCTCGCGCTGAGCCACCCAGCGCATAGCCTCGGGATAGTCCTCGTGGGTGTCGACAATCTTGCCCTCAGCGTTGAAGCTGCGGCGCTGTGTCGGGGTAACGAAGATGGGGTTGGCGCCACGTGCACGAGCCTCGTCGACGAAGGTCTTGAGGCATGTGGCAAAGGAGTAGTAGGCGCCCTTTCCGGGTCCCTTCAGCTTCTGGTCGTTGTGGCCGAACTCCATGAAGATATAGTCGCCCGGCTTCATCTGTGTGAGCAGCTTCTTGAGTCGTCCGGCGGCGATGAATGTATCTGCCCTCTCGCCCGACTCGGCATAGTTTGCCACGCAGACGCTGTCGTTGAGGAAGCGCGGGATCATCTGTCCCCAGCTTGCCCACGGCTCATTGTCCTGATCGACCACGGTAGAGTTGCCACAGAGGAATATTGTCGGAACGTCGTCCACACGCTCGATGGAGAGCGATGAGATGACGGGGTTGTCGCCGTTGATTTCGATGGTGAGCTTGTCGTCCCAGTTCAGTTTGCCACGCTCGCGCTCCTTGATGCGTACGTTCTCGGTGTCGGAGATGCGTGTGTTGCGCTTGTTGACTACGAATGAGCATGTGCGGGTCTCCCCTTTACGGGTCTTTACATTCTCGAAGAAGAGGCGACGCGATTCGCCTCGAAGAGTGGTTTCGCCGGCAGTTCCCTTGGCGCCCACAGTTGCAACGACGCGGTAGTTGCCGTCGGGCACAGCCACCGAGAAGAAGAAGCTGCCTCGCCCATTCCTGGCGGGAGACTGTTGGAGGTCATAACCATACCCTTTCTCGCTGCTGAAGCGGTCTGCGGTAGTGATGCTGATGGCACCGCCTTTCGCCTTCTTGTCTCCCGTGAAGTCGAACAAGTAACTTTGTGCCTGCATATTAAGGGCGACGAGCGCCGCCACAATCAATGTGTATTTTTTCATAATTATTATAAAATTGATATCTGTTGAACAAAGATAGAAAAAAGTTGTCAGAAGCCAAAGCTTTCAGTGAAAAGTAACCATACGACAATTCATTGTATGGTTGAACAGAAAAAAAAGTAACCATACGACGCTTCATCGTATGGTTACTTTTTTTTGTAACGAACCATACGACGAGTCGTCGTAAGGTTCAGAATTTTTTTTTTGAACGTCCTGACGAGTCGTCGCGACGTTCAGAATTTTTCTAGCGAACGTTGCGATGGATTGTCGTAACGTTTACTTTATAATCTCCTTCAGATAGGCAGCGTTGTCGCCGTAGTTGGCCTTGACGTTGCGCACATCCTCCTTGTTGCGCGAACGCTCAACGACCAGCCATCCGCTCCAACGCATCTTGCGCAGAGTCTGGAGTATGGAGGGAAGATCGAGGCGGGAATTGTGGCGGAGAGTGACGCCGTCGGTATCCGTGCAGTGGATCTGACAGATGCGCTTGCGTCCCAGTCGCTTCAGCTCACTGTTGATGTCGCGTCCATTCTCCAGGGCATTCTGGAACTTATAGTAGATCTTGATGCCCTTTGAGCCAATCTCCTTCAGGAGTGCCTTCTCGCCGGCAGCGTCGAGCGATGTCTCTATGCCGATGACCAGTCCGCGGGCAGCAGCCAGGTCGCCCACCTCACGCAGACGCTTCACCAGCTCCGGACGAACCTCGGGATTCTTGGTGAGGTCGCAGCCGGTGCCGAGTGGCAGGAACGCCACCTTCACCCCCATCGCCTCCATCGTTGCGAGGCAATCCTCGGTGAGGGAGCGATAGTTGTCGCGTGCAGCGAAGCTCTGGCCGTAGAAGCCGGACATGGCTATGGATGAAATCTCCACGCCGAACTCTGCCGCCTTGTCGCGGAAGAGCTTCTGGAACTCCTCTTCGCGCAGTTTGTTGTCAAACTGTTCGCGGTTGCCGAGGCTTCCCATGTCGACCTCCACACCGTCGTATCCCAATTGTGATGCGAGTTGGAACTCACCAATCTTCTGGCGCTTAAGAATCATCCAATCGCAAACGCTCACCTT
>CAZKNB010000122.1:0-4959 GCA_964554075.1 uncultured Bacteroides sp. | reverse complement strand
AAAAAAGCCGGACGACATTTGTCGCCCGGCCTTATGGGGAAGTAAGTTCGTTACTTTTTAGTTCTGGTCTACACCAAATCCTGCAGTAATCTCCTCGTTAGGAATTTTGAAGATGAGGTTAGCCACATCGTAGTTCGCATTGCGGTATGCCACGTTTGGAGCATCATAAGCCGTAATGTTGGCTTTCTGTCCCCAACGACGCAAATCCCACAGACGGTGTCCCTCCTGGAACAACTCACGTGCACGCTCGTCCTTGATGAACTGCATGAGTGCGTCGGTTGTTGATGGAAGGTCGGCAGTAGATGTGATGGCCGGATTACGCTTTGCTACTGTCAGCAGTGCGGTCTGAGCGGCAGCAATGCTGTTCTGCTTCAACTTTGACTCTGCAATGATGAGGAACATCTCCGGAGCATTAACAAGATAGTTGGTGCCGTAGGCAGAGTTGCCTGAGTCATAGTGTGAGAACTTGCCTGATGCATATACAGGAACAGTCTCAGTTGTCTTTGAAGCGTCGTAGGCCATGATGGACTTACGTACATCGTTCTCGGCATACAGAGAGTTCAGATATGGTGACGGGCTGTAGTTGTATGTGCTCCACAATGTACCGCATGAGTTTGCACTCCAGTTGTTTGTGGTGTTGATGCCAAGAGCAAAGAGACTCTCTTTGTTGCTTGTACCGTTGTTGTAGAGAGCCTTATACTCCTCGGCTGTGTAGGCCAGTGTAGTGATCTTTGCCTCGTCGAGAGCCTTCTGGGCATATGATGCAGCCTCGCTCCAGTTCTCAAGATAGAGATATGTACGAGCCAGCAGGCCGTATACAGCAGCCTTGTTGAAGTAAACCAGGCTACCCTGGTCGCCACCGGCCTTGTCGAACTCGGTCAGTGCGTTCTTGAAGTCGCTGATGATGAAGTCGTAGGTCTCGCCGATTGTGGCACGCTCAACGTCCGAGAATGCTGCAACAGGAGTGTCAACAAGCACGATGCCCGGCTTTGTAGAGTTGTCGGTACCGTTCACCTTCACCTGATAGCCATATACGTTGACCATGGCCAGGTTCGCGTATGCTCGGAGAGCATAAGCCTCAGCTCTCTGTCGGTCAAGTGTTTTCTGGTCGGTTGGAGTTGCGTCATCATAGATGTTTTCAGTGGCCTGAATGATACGTGCTGCATTGTCGACAACTTTATATCCGTATTTCCAGATATACTTCAAGTATGTATCAGTGTCGGTAAATGTAAGCAGATAGAGAGCATCGAAGTGGCCGGTTGTACCGTTCCAGTATGAGATGTCGGAAACAACGTCGCCTATGCTTGTGGCATAGTTACCGGCGAAGTAGTAGTAGTGGAAACGATAGTATGTACCGCTCAATGCAGTCTGAATGTTGTTTGCATTGCTGAGTCCTGTCTCAAGATCAACACCCTCGTAGATGGTGGTGTCAAGATAGTCCTTGCCGCAAGAGGTTAATCCTCCCGCCAAGGCCAAGGCCAACATTGATTTCAATATATATTTCTTCATTCTCTTATTCCGTTTAAGTAGTTAAGTAAAAGTTAGAATGTAATCTGCACACCACCGGTGAATGTGAACATTGCAGGATACTGCCATGCGATGACACCGCTTGCAAACGTATCAGGAGTATATCCGCGGAAGTCGCTTGCTGTGATTGTAAATACATTGTCGAATGTGGTGTAGAAACGAACCTTCTGAAGGAATGCCTTCTTTGTGAGGTTGGTTGGCAATGTGTAACCAAACGCGATGTTGCTCAGACGCAGGTAGTTGCCGCTCATCAAGTCGAATGTTGAATAGTATGAACTTGAGTTGAAGCCGTTGTTGCCACCGTAGATCCACTGTGGATACTTGGCATCCTTGTTGTCTTCAGTCCATGAATCGTATACGACGTATTTGAGAGGTGTACGCAGTGAAGTACCTCTACCGGTGAAGCGTGAACCGCTATCGAACACCTTGCCGCCAAGACGGTAGTTGAAGTTCAATGCCAGGTCGAAGCCGTGGAATGTAGAGTTGATGGCGAAACCACCGTAAACCTTAGGCTCGGCAGAACCTACATAGCGCTTAGCTGCCTCGCTCCAGTTGGTTGTTGTCTCGTCGCCTGTCTCGTTGAGGTAGTAGAGTGCCTTACCTGTCTCGCGGTCAACACCTGCATATTCGCGCATGTAGAACTGACGGTATGGGTGACCCTCCTGGAGTACTGTGTATGTTGACTCGATAGGCTCGTCGGTTGCCAGTTTCACTACGCGGTTCTTGTTCCATGTGAGTGTGGCTGAAGCACCGAGAGTGAAGTCCTTATTGTTGATGATATTTGCGTTGATACCAACCTCAATACCGCGGTTGCGCACCTTACCGATGTTCATGTATGCCGACTCAATACCTGTTGTCTGTGACAATGGCACCTCGTAGAGTGCATCCTTGGTCAACTCGTTATAGAAGTCGAATGTCAAGTGGATGCGGTTGATGAATGAAAGGTCGAAGCCGAGGTCGAACTTGTTTGATGTCTCCCAAGTCAGGTCAGGGTTGGAAATCTGGTAAGGGACCATACCGGCTGCGTTGTCGTAGTTGTAACCTGTCTTGTAGTATCCGCGTGCTGCATACCAGCTTGGCAGATCCTGGTTACCTACTGTACCTTCGGATACACGGAGGGCAGCGTTTGTGATCACCTTGTTGTCCTTGAGGAATGCCTCCTCAGAGAGACGCCACTTGGCACCTACTGACCAGAAGTTACCCCAGCGTTTGTTGGATCCAAACAGTGAAGAACCATCACGACGATAGGATGCAGAGAGGTAGTACTTACCTTCGTAGTCGTAGTGAGCATCTGCAAAGTATGATGCAAGCTTACGCTCCTTCTTGTAGTACTCCGACTCAATGGAGTTACCGGCTGTTGTCATGTCACGCATTCCTGCTGTTGCAAACGGGAAGTCGCTCTTCTCGTAGTACTCGTACCAGTACTTCACGCTCTGAGCCTCCTGACCAAGCATGATGGCGATATTGTGTTTTTCGTTGATTGTCTTGTTCCAACCAAATGTATTTGTCCAGGTGATGGTTGTGAAGCGTGAGTTGTACTCCTGTCCCAAACCATTGTAGCTCTTACCCTGGTTGTTGTAGACAGCACTCCAGTAGTCGTACTGGCGCTGATCCATGATGTTCACTCCAAGGTTTGTCTTAGCCCAGAAGCCCTTGCCGAAATCAACACGCAGGTATGGGTTGAGGTTGACTGTCAGGTTGGAAACCTCGCTCAAGTCGCCAAGGTCCTCGTCCTTTGATGCCAACGGGTTGTATGTCATCTGAGTCAGGTTGTATGTTCCGTCCTCGTTGTATGGCTTGAAGAATGGCAGACATGAAGTCTGTGCAGTCACAAGCGGGCTCGACATTGAACCACCTGTGCTCTGTGAGAATGAGTTCTTGTTGGTGTAGCTGACAGAACTGTTCATTCCTGCTGACAAGAACTTATATTTTGTGTCAAGGTTCATGCGACCTGAATAACGTTTCATGTCGGAACCAATGACGATACCGTCTGTGTCGAGATACTCACCGCTGATGTAGTAGTGAGTGTCACCTGTAGTACCCTGGATATTCAAGTTGTAGTCCTGATAGTAACCGCTGCGAGTCACAAGGTCGAACCAGTCGGTTGAATATGAACCATCCCAATAGCTGTAGCGTTTCTTGAGATATGCCATGGCTGAATCATAGTCTTTGTAGTTGCCCGAAGCTACAAGGCCTCTTGCGAAGAGGTCGATTGTCTCGTCGGCATTGGCATACTCCATGTTGTTGTGAGCCACTGAGCTGACACCCTGCTTGATGTCGAGGTTGATGTTGAGCTTGCTCTGACCACCCTTCTTTGTAGTGATGACGATGACACCGTTTGATGCGCGTGCACCATAGATGGCTGTAGCCGAAGCATCCTTCAACACAGTTACTGTCTCGATATCGTTAGGGTTGATTGAAGCCATCGGGTCGAGGAAGTTGTATGAGCTGGATGACATAGAGTCGTAGTCGGAGTTGACCGGCATACCGTCGATGACGTAGAGCGGCTGTGTGCTACTACTCAATGAACCCATACCACGTACGTTCACTGAACCCCATGTACCAGGAGCTGAAGATGAGTTGTTCATAGTCAAACCGGCAATAGAACCCTCGAGTGACTTAACGAAGTTGGCATCTGCCTTCTTCTCCATCACCTCGTTGTCGATTACAGAAGCTGCACCGGTGAATGAAGCCTTGCGCTGAACACCGTAACCTGTAACGACAACCTCGTCCAGTGTCTCGGCATCCGATTTCAGTACGACTTTAATTTGTCCCGGTTTGATTGCAACTTCCTGGCTCTTCATGCCGACATACGAAACCTGTAAAGTCTTTGCAGAAGATGGAACTTTCTGAATCTGAAAACGACCGTTGATGTCGGTCACTGTTCCAAGAGTGGTTCCTTTCACTAATACAGACGCACCAACAACAGGTTCGTCGTCTTCGTCTGCCATAACGACACCGCTAACTGTGACGTTCTGGGCAGTTGCGAGGCCTATGCCAATAAATAGATAGGCGAAAAATAGAAATAAAACTTTCCTCATAAATTCTCGGATATTATGAATTAATAATTATTCAGTTGTTAAGTCCGGCTTTCCTTGCTTCACAAAGATGTGTAAAAATATTGAGATTGCAAGCAAATGGTCGTAAAAAGTGATAAACTGCATCGAGGATAGCCCTTGTACTTGGAAAATGAAGTAAAATGGTGGTTTTTTGGTCCGTTTTGTTATAAAATGCGTATTTGTTTATTTTGTTAATTTAATTAATTACACAGCTGCCCAATTGTGTGCCCGGTCATATGGTTTATCGCAAAAAATCTGAACCACGCGATGCCTTGTCGCGTGGTTCAGATTTTTTCTTGCGAACTTTGCGACAGCATGTCGTATGGTTAATGGCAAAAAGTGCTTTTCTTCCACCCGCTATCCGCTTCCAAAC
>CAZKNB010000121.1:0-4989 GCA_964554075.1 uncultured Bacteroides sp. | reverse complement strand
CGGCCAGCCCATTCGTGAGGATGAGCAGGATTCATGGTGCGAGCCGTGTAGAGATACCCGTCCGGCTCCTGAGCGGCAGCCACAATCACCAGCACGCTGTCAATATACTGTTTTAGTCGTGCATCGGGATAGGTCTGAAGCAGATAGCTCGCCCCCTCAATCGTCTTGTAGACATCGGTATCGTCGAAGGAGAAGCCCTTCACCTGAAAGGTGTCGCAGGGATTGGCAGCCTTTACGAAATTGTCGTAGCGACCAGACTCCTCACACTTGCTGAACGCAAGGGGAATGGTCACCTCACGACTAGCCTTCAGACGGTCGCCCCAGAAGCCATCGGTAACCTTGACAGAGGTGAAGGGAACGGGGTCAATAGGATAGCCATGATTGGAGGATTCATTCTGTGCCGACGCATGAAGAGAGCATGCAGCCAGAAGTGCTGAAAGTGCGAGTTGCCTTATCTGTAGATACATAGTTTCGTGGTTTTAGATTAAACTCCACAAATTAAATAAAAAGCTTTGAGAGCTGCATCATGAGTGGTCAATTATCTTTTATTATCAACAACCTTTTCAACAGTTATAAACCGGATGAACGGAAGATACCAACAGAGAGGATGGCGGAGTTATTAACAATAACCGGTTTATGCCAGGCGGTATATATCAGCGATTAAACAGGATGTAAACATAGTTATCAACACTATTGTTAACTATGAATACGGAGGGGTTTTCAACAAAGTTTCTAACATGTTGAAAGCGGTTTCAACAGCATAAAAATTAGAATCCGACAATCTGAACACTATTAATCGCCTAAAAAACTTGCGCTATAAATTTAATTAGCTACCTTTGGGGATGATATTAATCAACCGATTTGCAGAATGGATGATTTTTGGATAAGCGCTATAATCGTTGCGGCACTCTTCGTCAAAGTTCTTGGAGCTATAAAGAAGAAATCTAAACAACTCGAGGAGTATGAGGATGATGCCGAAGTGGACGGCTTTCCCCCTATACCGGATGGGAAGGTGGTCTACGAGGAGGTGTCTGTGCCAACCAACAGCAAACCCAAAAAGAGGAAGAGCAAACCGGTAGTCGTGCATCTCGATAATGACGTGCAGACATCCGAAAAGGTGGAGCGCCAGACAAAGAGGAGCAACACAGTCACGGAGAGTGCTGAAACAGAGCATAAAGCCGACGAAGCAGCCTTCACGACAAACATCGAAGATGTGAGACGAGGAATAATATGGAGTGAGATACTTAACCGCAAATACTAGAACAAAATAAATATAATTATTAGATTCATACTATGGCATACAATTTTATCTCGGCGGCAGAAGCTGCCTCTATGGTAAAGCATGGATGGAACGTAGGCCTGAGCGGCTTCACTCCGGCAGGTACGGCAAAGGCTGTAACTGCCGAAATAGCCAAGAAAGCCGAAGCTGAACATGCCAAAGGCAATCCCTTCCAAATCGGAATTTTCACAGGCGCATCAACAGGAGACTCCTGCGACGGTATTCTCTCAAGAGCCAAGGCTCTCCGCTACCGCGCCCCCTACACCACTAACCCCGACTTCCGCAAAGCTGTCAACAACGGCGAAATAGCCTACAATGACATCCATCTCTCTCAGATGGCTCAGGAGCTGCGCTATGGCTTTATGGGAAAAGTGGACCTCGCAGTCATCGAGGCTTGCGAGCTGACCGACGACGGAAAGATCTATCTTACAGCAGCTGGCGGTATCGTACCAACCCTCTGCCGACTCTCCGACAAGATTATCGTTGAACTCAATGCGGCTCACAGTAAGCGCATGATGGGTATGCACGATGTGTATGAACCACTCGACCCGCCCTATCGCCGCGAGATTCCTATCTATAAACCGAGCGACCGTATCGGTGTGCCATACGTTCAGGTGGACCCGAAGAAGATTATCGGTGTCGTTGAGACCAACTGGCCCGACGAGGCTCGCAGCTTCTCCGGTTCAGACCCTGTAACCGACCAGATTGGTCAGCGCGTAGCCGACTTCCTGGCTGCCGACATGAAGCGTGGCATCATCCCGCCATCATTCCTCCCGCTGCAGTCGGGCGTAGGCAACATTGCAAATGCCGTTCTCGGTGCACTGGGACGCGACAAGACAATCCCGCCATTCGAGATGTTTACAGAGGTTATCCAGAACTCTGTCATCGACCTTATCCGTGCGGGACGCATCAAGTTCGGCTCAACCTGCTCGCTCACCGTCACAAACGACTGTCTGCAAGGCATCTACGACGACATGGACTTCTTCCGTGACAAACTGGTGCTCCGTCAGTCGGAGATTTCAAACAGCCCGGAGGTTATCCGCCGACTGGGAGTCATCTCTATCAATACAGCCATCGAGGTGGATCTCTACGGAAACGTAAACTCTACCCATATCGGTGGAACAAGAATGATGAATGGTATCGGTGGTTCGGGCGACTTCACCCGCAACGCCTACATCTCTATATTTACTTGTCCGTCAGTAGCTAAGGATGGAAAGATCAGTTCAATCGTGCCTATGGTTTCTCACCTCGACCACAGCGAGCACTCTGTCAACGTTGTCATCACCGAACAGGGTGTTGCCGACCTTCGTGGCAAGAGTCCGAAAGAGCGTGCGCAGACAATCATCGAGAACTGTGCCCACCCGGACTACAAACAGATACTCTGGGATTATCTCAAGCTCTCTGGCGACAAGATGCAGACACCTCACATCATTCCTGCAGCTCTCGGAATGCATGCAGAGCTCAACAAGAGTGGAGATATGCACAACACTAACTGGAGCGACTATATTAAATAAATATATAGAAACAGCCAATAAAAGAAAGAAAGGTAAGAGGGAGCTAGCGATTAGTTCCCTCTTTTCTTTTATCTTTGTCCCCCATACATATATATAATAATGAGTAGTATGAAAGAACAACTGGTTTTTGCTACCAACAATAAGCATAAGTTGGAAGAGGTTGGCGACATTCTGGGCGACGCCATCGAGCTCCTCAGTCTCAACGACATAGAGTGCCACGACGACATCCCCGAAACAGCCGATACGCTGGAGGGTAACGCACTGATCAAGGCGCACTACATCTACGATAAGTATCACAAGAATTGTTTTGCCGACGATACAGGTCTGGAGGTTGAAGCTCTTGGCGGCGAACCCGGTGTCTACTCTGCACGCTATGCAGGTGGCGACGGTCACGACTCGGAAGCCAATATGACTAAGCTGTTGAATAAGCTGGAGGGTGAGGAGAATCGTAAGGCTCGCTTCCGCACCGTGGTTGCCCTTATCATCGATGGCGAAGAGCATCTCTTCGAAGGCATCGTTAATGGAAGCATCATCAAGGAGCGCAGAGGTGGAAAGGGATTCGGCTACGATCCTATCTTTGTTCCCGACGGATATGAAGAGACATTTGCCGAACTTGGCGAGGAGGTGAAGAACACCATCAGTCACCGTGCAAGAGCTGTCAAAAAGCTTACACAATTCCTCAACAAATAAAAGAAATCAGCCACTGATATAGCTGTTAACAACCAGTGTTAATAACCATATTAGTGGCTGATTCAGTGTAGATTACCATTGTTAATATCTACACCAATATCTTTCCCTCCGCTTAGAGTCCCAGTTCTGCAGAGATCTTCAGCATGCGCTCGATAGGCTTGATGGCCTTCGCAGCAACTTCAGGATCAACAGTAATCTCGGGAGTCTCATTCTTCAGGCACTCATAAAGCTTCTCCATAGTGTTGAGACGCATGAAGCTGCACTCGTTGCAGGCACATGTGCTGTCGTTAGGAGGCGCAGGAATGAAGTTCTTCTCCGGACACTTCTTCTGCATCTCGTGGAGAATGCCCGACTCAGTTGCCACGATAAACTCATTCTTATCGCTTTTAACGGCATATTTCAGCAAAGCAGCTGTAGAGCCTACAACATCTGCCAACTTAAGCACAGCGCCCTTACATTCGGGGTGAGCAAGAACGATGGCATTCGGATACTCCTTCTTCAGTTCCACAATCTTCTCGACAGAGAACTGCTCATGCACGTGGCATGCACCATCCCAGAGCACCATGTTACGCCCTGTGATAGAGTTGATATAGTTACCCAGGTTGCGGTCCGGACCGAAGATAATCTTCTCATCCTTCGGAAGGCTCTCAACAATCTGACGGGCATTGGTAGAGGTAACCACCACGTCGGTCACAGCCTTAACGGCAGCAGTAGTGTTGACATAGGAGATAACCGTATGGCCCGGATGTTCAGCCACGAAGCTCGCAAACTTGTCGGCAGGACAACTGTCAGCCAGCGAGCAGCCGGCAGCCATGTCGGGAACAAGCACCTTCTTGTCCGGACAAAGAATCTTAGCCGTCTCACCCATAAAGTGAACACCACACATCACGATGATGTCTGCCTCGGTCTTTGCAGCCCATTGTGCCAGGGCGAGGCTGTCTCCCACGTAGTCTGCTATATCCTGAATGTCGCCGGTCTGGTAGTAGTGGGCCAGGATGACGGCGTTCTTCTCTTTTTTGAGCTTCTCGATAGCTGTTGTCAGTTCATTCATAATTATAATCTTATATTCTCTCTTCTAAAAAAAATCTCTATGCTGATGATATTAGGCTGTTAATAGTGTTAGAAAATAATAGCGACTTTTCTTGCCGGTAAAGTTATTATCATATTCCTCTACTTTATCAATGGTTTATTAACCTCGTGGCGGCGAGCCGTAAAGATTGAAACACAGCTTGATATCCTATTCTTTTCTATCTCTTTCAACACATTGTTAATACTCCGCAAAGTTAGCAACTTTGTTAATACTAACCATCTAATAACTGAGGAAAAATGTGTTTAATAGTCGATAGAAACTCATATAATAAATATTTGCATTGTTTATCCTTCGTTTAGCTATATAGCTTTTATTCTATTGTGCAAGAGAAAGTTTTAAATTTCTTTGCCCACGATGTTGACAAGTTATCAACGATTATTAACTGGGTAGTTAACAGAAATAACGGTATCTTTGCA
>CAZKNB010000120.1:0-5025 GCA_964554075.1 uncultured Bacteroides sp. | reverse complement strand
AGGGACTTTCTGAGAAGTTCAACAAGGAGTACTGGAACTATGCGAAACTCATCTCCGGTGTGCTTCGCTACCGTATGCCGATCGAGCAGGTCATCAAGCTTGTCAGCTCACTCGAGCTCGACAGCCAGAGCATCAACACATGGAAGAATGGTGTTGAGCGCGCCTTGAAGAAGTATGTTCAGGATGGCACCATCGCACGTGGCAGAAAGTGTCCGAACTGCGGAAACGAGACTCTCGTTTACCAGGAGGGCTGCCTGATCTGTACTACTTGTGGTTCATCCCGCTGCGGATAATATGTAAGGCAATAAGCTTCAAACATAGTCAATAATTAAGGCCCGCCAACCGACGTTACTCGGTTAGCGGGCCTTTTCACCATTATACCAATCAACAAACACTTATTTCGCTACAAATCCATGCGGAGCATTCTGATGATTGTCTATCTGGAGCTTGAAGCGCATCATATCGTCAAGCTCGAATACCGGGCGTTCCAGTTCCAGAGGAATCTGACGTCGTGAGAATGTCTGGAAATAGAGGAGACATGCGTCGCGCCACCACACTGCATCGAGTGCCTGTATCTTTAGTTTGCTGCGCACAGCCTCGAAGCGTTCACTGTCGACATAGGATTCTACGCTGTCCCATGTACGCTGGAACTCACGCACCTGACGCACTCCCTCATTATACTTATAGCACATCTCGTCCCAAAGCGTGCAACCACTCTTCATCTTGTAGTCCCATGCAAGATGATGGAACCAGAGGATATACTCGTCGGGACATGTTGCCGGATTGTCATACTGACTTGCCAGCGGCTCTGGATACTGAGCCGTTGCACCGCTTCCGCGGCTTGAACGGTCGAAACCTATGCCGAGTGTGTCGGCTTTATGGTAGTAGGATG
Source organism: uncultured Bacteroides sp. (assembly GCA_964554075.1). GTDB lineage: Bacteria > Bacteroidota > Bacteroidia > Bacteroidales > Bacteroidaceae > Bacteroides. The sequence goes on along the minus strand of CAZKNB010000120.1, from coordinate 4,133 downwards.
GCAACCAGTCGGGACGCGCACCGGGAATTGAGCACCACGGCTCTGGACCGTAATGGTGTCCCCATGCAAACTGATGGTGAAGTCCAAGCGGCATCATATAGTTCACCACCGCCTCACGGCTCTCCAACATCATCATCTTCACCGGTTCAACGAAGCTATTGTCGTTGCTGAAGGTCTGACGCAACCACTCGTCGGCAATCTCGTCGACTGAGAGCGATGGGTTCCACGCCAGTCTGCCGAAGGCATACCAGTTGGCCTGAGCCAGATGATGACCACACCAGTTCGTGTCGTCGCCTATATTAGTGACTCCAGCCACAGCCTTCTGGCTGTCGGGAGCAACGAAGCCGTAAAACTCCTTCCACATCGGGGCGAGGTATGCCAGGTGGTTGGCATGTCCAAGATACTCCTGCGTAATCTGGAACTCAGGCATAGTGGCTGTCTTTTTCAGTGCTCCGAAGAGAGGCGTATAGGGCTCACGGGGCTGGAAGTCGATAGGACCATTCTTCACCTGAAGGATAACGTTGCTGCGGAACTGCCCGTCGAGCGGGAAGAACTCGCTGTATGCCTGCTTGGCACGGTCGGGATCTTCGGGATTGTAGACGAATGTACGCCACATGACTATGCCGCCGTACGGTTTCAGTGCATCGGCAAGCATATTGGCGCCATCGGCATGAGTACGTCCGTAGTCGCACGGGCCAGGCTGTCCCTCTGAATTTGCCTTTACCAGGAATCCGCCGAAGTCGGGAATCAGCTTATAAATCTCCTTTGCCTTTGCCTTCCACCAGGCAACTACATTGCTGTCGAGCGGGTCGGCAGTCTGGAGTCCGCCTAGCGCCATCGGCGAAGCGAAATTCACCGACAGATAGAGTTTGATGCCATAGGGGCGGAAGATGTCGGCCAGCACCTTCACCTTCTGAAGATACTCCGTTGAGAGAATCTTCGGTGAGGCATTGACATTGTTTATGACGCTTCCGTTGATACCTATCGAGGCGTTGGCACGCGCATACTGAGCGTAACGCTCTGAGATGGTGTCGGGAATCTGACTCCATTTCCACAACGAGCGTCCGGCATATCCACGCTCCACTGATCCATCCAGATTATCCCAGTGGTTCAGTACGCGTAGCTCATATTGCGGATTCTCCACCACCTCATCTTTAGGCAGGGCACCCGTAGCCTGGCAGCGCAGCAGATAGTATGCCGCATAGAGCAGACCGGCATCCGAGGGAGAGGTGACGAGATATCCGTCGCCACTCCTCTTCACCGCAAAGCCATCGCTTTTCAGACGTTTGTCGCTCTGACGGCGCAGCGTCACCGCTCCGCCACTCCAGCCATCGCTCAGCTCCTGACGTGCAAGTCTGAGCGTGGCACTCTCCTTACCCGAAATGCGCACATCTCCGGCAGCCCCTGTCGGATAGCGCAACCAAAGTCGGCTACCATCCTCGGCATGCATTGGCAGCAGCGAGGCAAAGAGCAGCGCGACAAAGCTAAGCAGCAGCCTTTTCATCACTCTTCTCCATTTATTGTTATTATCTTTCCATTCTCATCGTAGTGCAGCTCACACACCTTCAGGCTGCGGAGCCACGTCTTTCCGCCAGAGGGCACGCAGTCGTGGTGGAAGAGGTACCACTTCCCGTGGTATTCAGCAATGGCATGGTGGGTGGTCCAGCCAACGACAGGCGTAAGTATCACACCCTGATAGGTGAAGGGACCGTAGGGATTGTCACCAATGGCATAGCAGAGGCGATGGGTGTCGCCCGTTGAATATGAGAAGTAGTACTTGCCGTTGTACTTATGCATCCACGAAGCCTCGAAGAAGCGCTCCTCACCCTCACCAGCCGTCAGCGGCTTGCCGTCGGCACCGAGCACGATGACAGCACGCGGCTCCTCGGCAAACTGAAGCATATCCTTGGAGAGCTTTACCACTCTTGATGGGAGTGCCGGCTCATTGTCTGCCGGGAAAGCGGCAGCCTCGAGAGCTTTGTTGTCGCGATAGCGCTGCAACTGTCCGCCCCAGATGCCACCGAAGTACATATAGTAGTCATCGCCATCCTGCAGGATTGCAGGGTCGATGCTGTAGCTTCCGCGGATTGGATCGGGCTGCGGGATGAATGGTCCCTCGGGTCGGTCGCTGATAGCAACGCCAATACGGAAGATGTCGTTCTGGTCCTTCAGCGGGAAATACATGTAGTAGCGTCCATCCTTGCAAGCCACGTCGCAGTCCCACAGCTGTCGTCCAGCCCATGGAATGTCGGCAACACGAAGCACCACACCGTGGTCCACCACCTCACCCTTCATCACATCGTCGGTCGAGAAGACGTGGTAGTCGTTCATATCGAAGTGGTCACCGTTGTCGTTCTCCGGAATGCCGCTCTCCCTGTCGTGGGATGGATAGATGTAAACTCTGTCGTTGAAGACGTGAACAGCCGGGTCTGCCATATAGTCGCCCGGAACCAAATATCTTTTTTCTACTTTCATAATCTATATCTCTTTTCTTACAGTTTCTATTTTAGTCAACGCCCCATCGGAAGCGTTATTCATTCATTTCAGCAAATCCTTGACGAAGGGTTTGGGTTGCAGATTGCGGTCGAAGAGCAAAGGATACTCCTTGCGTCCCTTCATTGGCCAGTCGTTCTTCCACGAATCGCCGTCGGTCAATCCCCATGCGTTGACACGAGTTATCACGTCGGCATGACGGCGGAAGAGGTTGAAGAAGTCACTCATACGCTTGTTCCACTCTTCTGAGACATCCTCCGGCAGTCCGTCGGGATAGGGATTGAGCATCTTGCTGTAGGCCACGGTGTCAGCCACGTTAGCACCACGGTTCACCGTAGGCAGCGCGCTCATGTCCCACTCCGTCACCATCACCTTGGCACCCGTTCCTGCGAATGCCACGATGCTCTTCTCGAAATCGTTGATGTCGGGATAGTCCAGTCCCATATGTCCCTGCATGCCGATAGCGTCGACCCTCAGTCCGCGTGCCTTCAGCTTGTTGATGAGAGCCACCACGGCGTTGCGCTTAGCCTCGCCCGACATTCCATAGTCATTATAGTAGAGCTCCGCATCCGGGTCCGCCTCGTGGGCATACTGGAAGGCCAAAGCTATATACTCCTCACCGAGGATGCGATAGAAGGGAGTCTGGCGGAAGCTGCCATCGTCGAGGATAGCCTCGTTGACCACATCCCAGCCCTTTATCTGACCCTTATAGCGGTCCATGATGGTATAGATGTGATCCTTCATGCGCTGCTTCAGCACCTCTGGCGCCACGTCGTTACCATAAGCATCCAGCGGGAACCATTTGGCCAGCTGAGAGTGCCATATCAGGCAATGCCCGATGACAGTCATACCATATTTCTTTCCGAACGCAACCAGTTGGTCGGCACGCTCGAAGTCATAAACCTTCTCTGCAGGATGGATAACCTCGCTCTTCATGCAGTTCTCCGCCACAATCGAGTTGAAGTTATTCTTAACGAGCCTCACGATGTCGGGATTCTCATCCCTTACCTGCCACTCATTGAGAGCGACTCCCATCAGGAACTCCTTCTTCACTACACCCTTCAATCCCTTCGATTTCTCAACGTTTTTATCGCTATCGAACGAAGATATCGTTGCGCCTGCCAGCAGCAAAGCAACAGCCGTAATAATACTTTTTGTTCTCATATATCATAATTTTAGTAGTTACCTCCTGCACGACGCTTGGTAAGCTCATCCTGCATCTTCTCGTTATAGCTCTTCGTTATCGGATAGAAGCAGAGCGAGATGACACCTACAAAGAAGCAGGCTGCCGGGATTATGCTTGAAGAGAGCAAGATGCCGGTGATGGCAGAATCGGGCTGTACGGCTCCTACGCCAGAGACGTAGCCGAAGCCAGAGAGCATGTATCCAAGTATCGCACCACCGATGCCAAGTCCGGCCTTCAGGGCGAAGACGATGCCAGCGAAGACGAATCCAGTGGCACGGCGATGGTTAATATATTCTGAGTAGTCGGCAACATCGGCAATCATTGCCCAAAGCAATGGTACTGTCGGTGCGTAGGCCAGACTCTTGAAGAAGTTGAGCACGAACATCGTTGTTACGCTCGTTCTGCCAGGGAAGTAGAAGAGAGCTGTAAAGAGTGCTGTAAGAGCCAGACATAC
>CAZKNB010000119.1:0-5123 GCA_964554075.1 uncultured Bacteroides sp. | reverse complement strand
CGGCTTGTTTTTTATCCCTCCAGGTTAGAGGAGTCGAAAGAGAGAGGCATAAGAGCATCTATGCCATTCACCTCATAGACCACCCTCTTGCCGTAGAGCAGCAGTCGGATGGGAGAGCCGTGGCGACGCTCCGTCTCCAGAATCACCTGACGGCAGGCGCCGCAGGGCGGGATAGGCATATCGATGAAGTCCCCCTCGGTCTGCGCAGCGATGGCGAGAGTCTCCACGGGCTGGTCGGGATGGAGCGAATTAGCGTAGAAGAGAGTGGTGCGCTCGGCACAAATACCCGAGGGATAGGCAGCATTCTCCTGATTGTTTCCGCAAACCACGACACCGTTCTTCAGTCGGGCAGCAGCACCCACATAGAATTTCGAGTAGGGCGCATAACTACGGCGTGTAGCCTCCTTCGCCTGATCAATCAACTCTCTGTCGGCAGCCGACAGTTCATCATACTCATACCTGTTAATGACAGCAGTGATTACTAATGGTTCCATATCTATCTTTATCTGTTATAGAATTTTCTACTCACAAAGTTATGAAAGAGATTGTAGATTACAATTTTTATTGTGACTTTTGTAGCCTTGAAAATTGATTGATATGAGAATAAGAATACTGCTTGTGGCGGCCATCGCCACTCTGTTCACCGCAAACACCGCCGTTGCACAGCGACGCAACCAGCGCTACACCGAGTATGTCAACACCTATAAGGACATAGCCGTCGAGCAGATGAAGCAGTACAAGATCCCCGCAAGCATCACCCTGGCTCAGGGACTCCTCGAGAGCGGAGCAGGAACAGGCACACTGGCACGCCGCAGCAACAACCACTTCGGCATCAAGTGCGGCAGCAACTGGCGCGGACGCACCGTGTCGCACGACGACGACGCCCGTGGCGAATGCTTCCGTGCCTACAGCAGTCCCCGCGAATCCTATCGCGACCACTCCATCTTCCTGACCAGCAGTGCGCGCTACGCATCGCTATTCCGCTTGAGCATCACCGACTACCGCGGCTGGGCCACAGGCCTGAAGCGCGCCGGCTATGCCACCGACCCATCATACGCCAACCGACTCATCACCATCATAGAGGACTACGAACTCTACAAGTACGACCGCCAGAGCTCCTCATCCTCTCACCACAGCTACACTAAGCGACAGATTGAGAAGAAGCCATGGCTCCTCTCGCCCCATCAGGTCTACATAGCCAACGACATCGCCTATGTAGTGGCGCGCGCCGGCGACAGCTTCGAGGTCATCGGCAAGGAGATGGGAATGAGCGGACGAAGCCTAGCCCACTACAACGACCTCGACAAGGACTACACCCTGCAGCCCGGCGACATCGTCTATCTGAAGCAGAAGCACAAGAAGGCAGCGCGACAGTTCACCGTCCACATAGTACAGCCGGGAGAGTCCATGCACTCCATCTCGCAGAAGTACGCCATCCGCCTGAAGTATCTCTATAAGATGAATAAGAAGGATGGAGAGTATGTCCCCGAAGTTGGAGACAGACTTAGAGTCAGATAAATCTGACTCTAAGTAAGTGTAAAGTAGTAAGTAGTAAGTTTAAAGTAAGAGTTACACTTTCTACTTCCTACTTCCTACTTTCTACTTTCAAAAAGCCGCTGCACCGCCATCTCCTCGAACTTCGTACCCGGACGGCCATAGTTGGCGTAGGGGTAGATAGAGATGCCGCCGCGCGGAGTGAACAAACCCGTTACCTCGATATACTTCGGATCCATCAGTCGGATAAGGTCCTTCATGATGATATTCACGCAATCCTCATGGAAGGCACCGTGGTTACGGAAGCTGAAGAGATAGAGCTTCAGGCTCTTGCTCTCCACCATCTTCACGTCGGGGATATAGCTGATACGGATCTCAGCGAAGTCGGGCTGACCCGTGATTGGGCAGAGGCTGGTAAACTCCGGGCAGTTAAAACGTACCCAGTAATCATTCTCAGGATGCTTATTGTCGAACGCCTCCAGCACCTCGGGCGCATAGTCCTGCTTGTATTCCGTCTTACGACCCAACAGAGAGAGTTGATCTTTCAATTCTGTCATAACTATCTTACATTAATCATTTATTCCTTTTCCACGAATAGCGAGATACTTCTCCAGTCCCTCGCGGCGAAGCTTGCATGCCGGGCAGTGGCCGCATCCATCCCCGATGACACCGTTGTAGCAGGTCATCGTGCGGTAGCGTACCGTGTCGAAGACACCCAGTCGGTCCGCCATCTCCCAGGTCTGCGCCTTGTCAATCCACATCAGCGGCGTATGGATAACGAACTGCTCATCCATAGCCAGATTGAGCGTCACGTTGAGCGACTTGATAAAGGCGTCGCGGCAGTCGGGATAGCCGCTGAAGTCGGTCTGCGACACACCCGTCACCAGGTGGTTGATGCCACGTTCGCGGGCATATACGGCAGCAATGCTGAGGAAGAAGAGGTTGCGACCCGGTACGAAGGTATTGGGGCAACTATTCTCCGGCTTCTTCTCGTCCATAGTGATAGAGCTGTCGGTCAGTGCGCAGCTATGAGTCAGACCGCCGATGAACGAGACATCCATCACGTCGAACTCCACGCCCGCCTCCTCGGCGATTGCTCTTGCCAGCTCCACCTCCTGGCGGTGCTTCTGTCCGTAGAGGAAGCTCAGGGCACGCACCCTCTTGAAGCGGCTCTTCGCCCAGAACAGACAGGTAGTTGAATCCTGGCCCCCGCTGAACACCACGAGAGCCTCTTCTTTATTCATCATCATAAGTCAATAGGGTTTAGATATCCTTAATCTTCAATACATTATATGAGATATTCTCATCGTAGACGTCCGTTCCCTCAATCTCTTTCAGCTTGCGTACCACCTGGATAGTCACCGGCAGCACAATGATCTCGTAGAGCGTCTTCAGCACAATCTGAGCCGCCATAAGCTGCAGCAGACCGCTGACAGGGATAACGCCCCCGAAAGCAATCGGGAAGAAGATGAGAGAGTCGAAGGTCTCACCCACCACCGTCGAGAGGATGGCACGGGCAGAGAAGTGACGGCCCGAGTTGGCCACCTTCATACGACTCATCACGTAGGCATTGAGGAAGGAGCCCACGAGGAAGGCAGTGAGACTGGCAGCCATGATGCGCGGAGCCATGCTGAAGACGAAGTTGAAGTGCTCCTCGCCATCCCAGTAGGGCGCAGCAGGAAGAGCCACGGCAATCATGCCCAGCACAGCCACGAAGAAGTTCATGGCAAAGCCGCTCCAGATGATAAGGCGCGCCTTGCGGAAGCCCCACACCTCGGCGATACAGTCGTTGATGATGTAGGAGATGGGGAACACGAGTAGTCCTGCTGTCAGCGACAGGCCACAGATCTCAATAACTTTAGTCTCAAGAAGATTTGATGCGATAAGGCAGACATTGAAGAGAATGCCCAGCAACATGAAGGGTACAGATACTTTTTCTTTCATAATTCCTGTTTTTTACGTGGTGACCTAGAATACACGGCCGCCAATGTGTGGGCGGCATCATAATTCCAAAATTTAGTTTTCGGCTACAAAGGTAGCTGTTCGCGCCCGAACAGCCAAACCTCTTCACCATTTTTAGGTTTCTCACCCTCCCCCCCCTACTCTATCTGCTTCTCGGGATAGTTCACCAGGAAGAGCCGGTGGGTGGCGCGCGTAAAGGCTGTATAGAGCCAGCGGAAGTAGTCGGGCGTCAGGAACTCGTCGGTCATGTAGCCCTGGTCCAGGAAGACATTGCGCCACTGTCCGCCCTGCGCCTTATGGCATGTCACCGCGTAGGCATACTTCACCTGCAGTGCGTTGAAGAATGGGTCCGCCTTCATCTTCTTCATTCGTCCCGCCTTCGTAGTCACGTCGGCATAGTCCTCCATGACGGCATTGAAGAGGCGCTCATTCTCCTCGCGCGAGAGGGCAGGCGTATCGGTGTGCAGCGTGTCGAGCAGCAGCTTCACGTCCAGCTCTATGTCGTCGTAGGCAGGGAAACGCAGGGTAGCCTCGGCAAAGCGGAAGCCATAGATCTCCTGCACCCTCCTGACCCTTCTCACCACCGCAATCTCGCCATTGGCAATGAAGTCCATCTCCTTACACCCCTCCGTCCAGAAGTAGTTATTCTTCGCAATCATCAGCATGTCGCCCGTGTTCAGCTCATCCTCGCGGAAGAGAATCTGCGCCCTTATACCATTATTATATATATTAGCACGCTTATTGGAGCGGCAGACCACTATAGTGTCGTCCATGCCATCCTTGTCGTAGCACTCCGTAATCCTCTCGATCAGCTCGTCGCCCGGCAACCGGCAGATATCGGCGAAGCCCGTGCAGCGAATCTTGGGCAGCGCATCCATCGTCCCGCTCTCCATCAGTCGTCGCAGCTGGGTAGCGTTCCACAGGATACCCGAGCCCTCCTCCTGGCGCACCACCTGGGTCAGCGTAGCCTCGCGCACCTCCATGCCATAGCCACGCAGAGCCTCCGGGAAGAGAGCCGGACTCAGCTCCTCGCCCACCGGAGGCAGCTGGGCAGTATCGCCCATCAGCAGCAGGCGGCAACCCTCGCCCGAGTAGACAAACTCGATAAGGTCATCCAGCAGTCGGCCCGAGCCGAAGAGCGACCCACCCTCGTTGGAGATCATCGAAGCCTCGTCGACGATAAAGAGAGTGTCGCGCTGCAGGTTATCGTTGAGCGAGAAGTTATCCACCGCGTTCGAGAAGGCAGCCTGACGGTAGATACGCTTATGTATGGTGAAGGCAGGATGCTCCGCATAGAAGGAGAAGACCTTCGCCGCGCGCCCCGTCGGAGCCAGCAGCACCACCTTCTGCTTCAGCTGATCCATGGTTCGCACCAGGGCGCTGACCAGCGACGTTTTTCCCGTACCCGCATAGCCTCGGAGCAGGAAAATCGAGCCGTTTGAGTGCTCCGCAAGAAACAAAGATAAATTTTTAATTGTTATTTCTTGCTCAAATGTTGGTTCGTAAGAGAAATTTCCTTTAATTTGTCTCTCTAAATAGTTATTTATCATTTTTGTAGAAGAAAAATCTGCTTGGTAGTAACGAAATTAGATTTATTTATTCTAATTTTGCGGATGCGAATATAATAACTAAAAAACATATTTATCATGAAAACAGTATTTAATATT
>CAZKNB010000118.1:0-5127 GCA_964554075.1 uncultured Bacteroides sp. | reverse complement strand
ATGACGCAGAGGAAATCTGCGTCATTATTAATGATAAGATGACTGCTGTACGCAGCTATCTTGAGGGATTGACACTTCCTGTTCCGCTACGCATGATTGTCAAGTCTACCCCCGATTCCTTCTGTAGCTTCTGTGAGTTGGCCCCGCTTCTTGAGGGCGCCGACAAGTTCTGCCTCACCACGGTCGATCCCATCTTCCGCGAGTCAGAGTTCACCAGTTATGTCCGTGAGTTTGCGTCCGACAGCTCTTGCGATGCGCTTATGGCGGTGACAGACTACATTGATGATGAATCTCCACTTTATGTAAAGACCGACGCCAATCTGCGCGTCACCGGCTATGCCAACGCCTCTTACGAGGGTTGCCGATACATCTCGGGCGGTGTCTACTGTCTGAGCGGTAAGGCTTTGTCGTTGCTGCCTAAGGCCATTGAGGCGGGTGTTCACCGCATGCGTGGCTTCCAGCAGTTCCTTGTCGACGAGGGGCTCTCAATGAGGGCTTACCCATTTTCCAAGGTGATAGACATCGACCATGCCGAGGATATAGCCAAGGCGGAGCAGCTTCTGAATGAATAAACAAAGAAATTAAGGAGAGAGGGATGAACGGAGGAGTGAGAGAGAGAGTTTTTGCCGGCATAGGCCGTGCGTCGCAGTTCTCGCCAAACATGGTGGTGAACGATAATGCCATATTTACCGACGTGGCACGCTACATCGGCGAGCAGGGACATCGCGTGAACATCTACAGCGAAGGCGAGTTCGTGGAGCGCGGAGTGGAGGAGCAACACATCTTCACCATGATGAGGAGCGACGCTGCCGTGAAGCGCTTGCAGCAACTGGAGGCGCAGGGAGTCACGGCTGTCAACTCGGCGTTCGGCATCGAGAATTGTCATCGCGCCGCCATGACCGACATCTTCCAGTTTCGTGGCATTCCGGCTCCCGAGAGCATGCTGACGCGCACCAACCTCCGTCTCAGCGAGGACTCCATGGCCAACGGTTTCCGCCGTTGCTGGGTGAAGCGTGCCGACTCGCAGCCTACGGGCAAGGGCGACGTGCTCTTTGCCGACTCGCTCGGCCGACTCAACGAGATACTGGCCGACTTTGAGGCTAGGGGAGTGGGCGAGGTGGTGCTCAACGAGCACCTTGAGGGCGACCTGATGAAGTTCTACGGCGTCCATGGCAGCGACTTCTTCTACCATTTCTATCCGTCGGTCACCACCCATAGCAAGTTTGGTCTTGAGGCCATCAATGGCGAAGCCAAAGGCATACCCTTCGACGAGGATGCCCTGCGCGCCATCTGCAACTCTGCGGCTGAGGCTCTCAAGGTCGAGGTCTACGGAGGCGACTGCATCGTTGCGCCCGACGGCACCATCCGCATCATAGATTTCAATGACTGGCCCAGCTTCTCGCCATGCCGCAAGGAGGCTGCCATAGCCATTGGAGATGCAATTCTGAAAACGATTTAAGTACACGAGAGTATATCTATTATGACTGAAAATGATATTAACAGCAAGCTTCAGGCTTCGCTGAAGTCGCTCGACACGGAAGAGTGGCTCGACCTGAAGTTCTATCGTCCTGTGGGCTACCGCTGGGCCATGTTTTTCCATCGCCTTGGCGTCAAGCCTAATGCAGTGACCATCGCCTCAATCTTCCTTGGAGTGGCAGCGGGAGTGATGTTCTACTTCGACGACCTCGTCATGAACATCATCGGCATGTGCCTCCTGGTCTGGGCGAATATGTACGACAGCGCCGACGGTCAGCTGGCGCGTCTCACCAATCAGAAGTCTGAGCTCGGACGCATACTCGACGGCGTCAGCGGCGACCTCTGGTTCATATCGATATATGTGGCCATCTGCCTCCGCCTTACTCCCGACATGGGATGGCGCATCTGGCTGCTGGCTGTAGTGGCTGGAATGTGCCACAGCAAGCAGGCTGCAATGGCAGACTACTACCGCAACATCCACCTCTTCTTCCTGAAGGGAAAGTCGGGCAGTGAGCTCGACAACTCCGTTCAGCAGCGCGAGATATTCAAGTCGCTGAAGTGGTGTAGCAGTGAATGGTTTCATAAGCTCTACCTCTGGTTCTACGTCAATTATACAAGTTCGCAGGAGAATCTCTCCGCCAACTTCCAGAGCTTCTTCAAGCTGGTCAAGGAGCGTTATGGCGACAGCGTTCCGCAGGCTCTGCGCGACCGCTTCCGCGAGGGCAGTCTGCCACTGATGAAGTACACCAACATGCTCTCGTTCAACACGCGCGTCATTGTTCTCTTCATCTCGCTCCTGGTGGGACTTCCATGGATCTACTTCCTCTTTGAGCTCATCGTGCTCAACGCCATGCTCATCTACATGGTCGGCACCCACGAGAAGCTCTGCCGCAAGCTTACTGCATCCATCAAAGCCGGAGAGCTATGAGACTGAACTACCGAACCATATTCCTGATCTTCGGCCTTGTGGCCATTGTCGTCATGCTCCTCTCGTTCGACATCTCTTACGAGGAGCTGTGGGGCAATCTGCGCCGCGCGGGCTACTATCTGCCCTCGATCCTGGTGCTGTGGCTCTTCATCTATATGGTCAACGCTCTCTCATGGAACATGATTATCCGCAGCAGTGGAGCCACCGACCTGCCATCCTATTGGCGCGTCCTGAAGTACACCATATCGGGCTTCGCCTTCAACTATGTCACCCCAGTGGGACTGATGGGCGGCGAACCCTATCGCATCATGGAGCTTAAGCCCTATCTGGGAGTGGAGCGCGCCACATCGTCCGTGGTGCTCTACGTGATGATGCACATCTTCTCCCACTTCATCTTCTGGCTCTCCAGCGTGGTGCTCTTCGTGGTCCTGTTTGATGTCAGCGTTGAGATGGGCATTCTGCTGGGCGTCATAGCCCTCTTCTGCTTTGCCGTGGGCCTTCTCTTCGTGAAGGGATACCGCCACGGAATGGCGGTGGCGTGTGTGCAGCTTTGCAGCCACATACCGCTCCTTAAGCGCCATGCACAGCGCTTCACCGAGAAGCACCGCGAACAGCTCGAGAACATCGACTCACAGATAGCCCTGCTCCACAAGCAGAAGAAGTCCACCTTCTATCTCTCGCTTGGACTGGAGTTCGTGGCGCGTGTGATGGGCTGCCTTGAGGTGTGGCTCATTCTGAATGTACTCACCACCGATGTCAGCTTCCTGAACTGCATCCTGGTGGTTGCCTTCTCGTCGCTCATGGCGAACCTGCTATTCTTCATGCCTATGCAGATTGGCGGTCGCGAGGGTGGCTTTGCGCTGGCAGTTAGCGGCCTCTCGCTCTCGGGCGCCTATGGCGTCTATGCCGCCCTGCTTACCCGCGTGCGTGAACTGTTTTGGATTATAATCGGAATAATGATAGTGAAACTGTGGAACAGAAAACGATAAATAAATCAGTTGTCAAGGCGCTTGCCTTCGACTTTGGCGGCACACTCGACTCGCCCTTTCTTCATTGGATGGATGTCTATCTCCAGGTCTATGATGCCGAGCTCCATCTGGTGAACCGTGAATCCTTCCGCGACTCCTATGTCTTCGCCGAGCGCGAGATGGAGCGCCTGAACAATGTGGCTCCCGACACCCATCTGCTCGATCTGCAGCTGATGAAAACGCGCCTGCAGGTGGCCGACCTCGTTCGCCGTGGATTGATTGACGAGGATGCAATTGCCGCTGCCCTCGCTGCCGTTGGTGGCAAGGAAGAGAATGCCGATGCAACTGTTGCTGTCAATGTTGAGACTGCTGATGCAGCAGATGCAGATGCAACTTCCGCCGAACGCCTTGCGCGCTATGTTGCCACCTCTGTGACAAACGCATCGGCGCTATATACGGGCAGGGCTGCCTCTACGCTTGCCAAGCTCTCTGAGCGCTACACGCTGCTCCTCGTGTCGAACTATTACGGCAACATTCGTCAGGTGGCTGCCGACATGGGCATTGCCCGCTACTTCACCGCCATCACCGACTCAACCATCGAGCATCTTCGCAAGCCCGACCCCGCGCTCTGGCGAGTGGCCATAGAGCGTCAGGGTCTTGACATGCAAAGTGTGGTTGTCATAGGCGATTCCGTAAAGAACGACATCCTTCCCGGACTCTCGCTGGGATGTCAGGTGGTCCACTGCGCCAACCCGCTCAAGGGCAACGACGGCGAGACCACTCCCTACGTCAACGCTATTTCCGAGCTGGAGGATATCCTTTAATATCCTCCCTCTTCAATCTCCTCTTTTGTCAGCTTGCGGCTGTCAATCTTGCGCCATGCATAGACCATGTAGACGATGACCACGGGTACCCATACGGTCACCCACGCCATCACCTTCAGCGTGAATAGGCTTGACGAGCTGTTGGCTATCGTCAGCGAGCTCTGCAGGTCGATGGCCGACGGATAGTAGGCCGTGTCGTTGAAGCCCACAAGCAGCAGGACTGCCAGCACGGTCAGGATGGTGCCACCACCGGCTGCCCATATTCCCTTGCGGAAGGTGGGCTGGAGGATGGTGCGTCCGATGCCGTAGAGCACCCCGACAACACCCACCAGCAAGACTGCCGCTACGGCAGGCATCGCTAGCAGATTGTGCAGGTACTTGTAGCTCTCCATGCGTATCTCGCCCGTGGTGCTGTCGGCTGCAAAGCCGTCGGCAAGCAGTGTGCGGATCAGGAAGCCAAGGAAGAAGACCAGAAATGCTACAGTCACTGGGCGCAATGCGGTGCGTGCGCGCTGCTCAATCTCTTCGTCCTCTATATTATTAATGAAGTAGAGTAGTCCCAGTGCTTGCGCCAGGGTCAGGATGGCCAGTCCGAGGACCACGTTCCACCCGTTGCCCAGAGCGTCCAGGCCGTGGAGCGAGTTGCCCCACTGGCTGATGACAGGCTGCGCCATGTCGGCGATGTTTGAACGGTCGATGGTGAAGTTTGAGCCGGTGAAGAATGTGGCCACGGCACCGCCGATCAGCAGTGGAGCCACCACGCCGTTGATGACCAGGAACGCCTGATAGACGCGTCGCCCCAGCAGGTTGCCCGCCTTGCCCTGGAACTCATAGCTGACTGCCTGCAGCACGAAGCTGAACAGAATCGTCATCCAGAGCCAGTAGGCACCGCCGAAGCTGGTGCTGTAGAAGAGTGGGAAGGAGGCGAAGA
>CAZKNB010000117.1:0-5149 GCA_964554075.1 uncultured Bacteroides sp. | reverse complement strand
CTCGACAGCGAGGAGTACCCCTCACGCCTGCGCGAATGTCCCGACGCCCCTCTCCTGCTCTTCTTCAAGGGCAAAGCCAATCTCAATCCGCCACGCAGCATAGCCATGGTAGGCACGCGCCACGTCACCGACTACGGACGCCGCCTCTGCGAACGCTTCGTCAGCGAACTCCATGAGATGTGCCCCGACGTACTCATCATGAGCGGACTGGCCTACGGAGTGGACATCTGCTCCCACCGCGAAGCGCTGAAGAACGGCATGACGACAGTCGGCGTGCTGGCCCACGGCCTCGACCGCATCTACCCCTACGCCCACCGCCAGACAGCCGTGAAGATGCTTGAGAACGGCGGACTCATCACCGAGTTCTACTCCGGCACCAACCCCGACCGCTACAACTTCGTCAGCCGCAACCGCATCATTGCCGGAATGGCAGACGCAACGATTGTCGTGGAGTCGGCATCCAAGGGTGGTTCGCTGATAACAGCCGACATAGCCGCAAGCTACAACCGCGACTGCTTCGCCTTCCCGGGACGAGTCTTCGACCAGTATTCCGAGGGATGCAACAATCTTATCGCCAACAATCAGGCGATACTCCTGACCTCAGCCGAGGAGTTCGTAAAGACAATGGGATGGAGCGCAGAGAGCACGGCGCATCCGAAGATTGTTCAGCGCGACCTCTTCCCCGACCTTTCGCCCGAGGAGCAAAAGATTGTGGAGCTGCTGCGCCAACGCGAGGAGCTGCAGGTCAACACACTGGTTGTGGAGACCGATATCCCCATCAACCGTATGACTAACCTGCTCTTTGAGCTTGAGATGAAGGGAGTAGTCAGGATGCACGCCGGCGGCATGTACCGCCTGATCCTATAGCCCGACCTCTACACAAACCACTTCTTGAACGCCCTTGAGACAAGCACGTAGAAGATGAATGCCGTGACGAAGCCTGCCATGGCGTCAATCAGATAGTGCGCCTGGATGTAGACCGTGGCACAGCATAGGCAGATGTAGAAGGGAAGCAGACAAAGCGTGAGCTTGCGACTGACGCGACCGGCCATAATCATCAGGATGGTCGACACTCCCACGTGCGAACTTGGGAAGGCCGCCGTGGGGCGCTCACCGACCTGCTGCGAACTCTCCACCAGCTTGTAGAAGAAGCCGTCGGAATAGCCCGGGCCGGGCAGCAACTCACGATTGTTGTTGAAGTAGTCACCGATGGAGGCAAAGATTCCCGCCCTGGCATTCTCCATGCCCACAGCCGGAAAGTAGTATTGCGGACCAGCCACCGGAACGAATATATATATAATGTAGTAGACGAAGAAGCAGCCCACCAGCACGAAGGACATCTTCTCGAAAAGTTCGTAGCGACGCACAAAGTAGAAGAGCGTCACGACGAGAATCATCGGATAGTAGGAGAAGTAGCCCATGTTGACCGCCTCGCTGAACCATGCGTAGGGCATCGCCTCGCTGAATGTCAGCGCCGGCTGACAGCCGAAGAGCGTCTGCTCCGCCGAGGCGAAGAGATGGTCAAGGTTCGGGAAGAAGCGATTGAACTCGTAGGTGTCGGGATACCAGTAGGAGAGCAGACTCATCTGCACCGCCACCCTCACGAATGTAGAAAACTTGCATGGAGCAAGACGATAGAGATACATCAGCAGGAAGGTCATCGCAGCAATCATCACACGGTCGGTAATCATCACGACGGGGTGATCCAGCTGACGAAACATTATGAGAATCAATATCGTGGTGAAGAGATTGTACATCAGCGTAATCTTCTCCACCGCGAAGAGTCCCTTGTGGGTCTCCACCTTTCTGAACAAATCTTTTATAAACTCTATAGCCATCCCTCTTTCTTATACCATTTTATAGTCTCTACGACACCTCTCTCCAGGTTGTACTCCGGCTTGTAGCCTATCTCTTCGACAGCCGGAGTGATGTCACACTGCCAGTTTCTCTGCTTCATGATGTTATACTTATCCATGTTGAGCGTACTGCTCTTTCCAGCCATTCGAGCCAGGCGCTCGGCCACGAAGGAGACAATCTTCAGGAACCAGAGCGGACTCTTGATGCGCACCACGCCCTTCACGCCCATCTCTCTCTGAATGAGATCGGAGAAGGCGCGGCTGGGATAGACACCGCCATCGCTCAGGAAATATGCACGGCGCACCACACCACTATCTATCGCGGCAAACACAGCCTGGACCACATCCTTCACATAGACGAAGGTCAGGTCCTGACGACGATAGCCCACGGAGAAGTCAACATGACTCTTGATTGACTTCGCCATAAGGAAATAGTCCATCTCGCGCGGACCGTAGACGCCCGTCGGACGGAGGAAGATGTAGGGGAAGTCGCCCAGCGAACTGATGTAGCGCTCCGCCTCCAGCTTGCTCTTGCCATACGCCGTGTTTGGTTCTGGAGAGTCGCTCTCGCGGATAGCCGAATAGTCCGCCTCACGGATAGGACCGAAGACACTCAGTGTGCTGACGAAGATGAAACGCTTCGGCACCATGTCGAGACTTCTCAGAGTGTCGACGAAAGCCGAAGTCTGCACCAGGTTCACCGTGAAGAAGTCACTGCGATGCCTGCACTTCGTGGCGCCGGCACAGTGGACCACATAGTCGAACGCCCCGCATTCGCGGCGGTGAGCCTCGAGCTGAGCAGCGAGGATATCCTTGTGGGCGAAGTCCATCTCAAGGAAGTTGATACGGCTGTCGGTGAGATAGCGTCTGCTACTCGTTTTCCTGACTCCCGCCCAGACGGTATAACCCTGTCTGAGAGCCTCCTCCACAATGAAGCTGCCAATGAATCCGCTTGCTCCCGTTATTAAAATACTCTTCATCAAACTGTCGTATATTTCGTTTTCAGCTGGCAAAGATAGCTCATTCGCGCCATAGTTCTGAACGATATTACCATTTTTCACTATATAATAACATAAAATTCAGTACCTTTTGAACCAATCACAGACTCTTTTTGTTTACCTTTGTGGCTGAGGTAAACGAAAAGACTAATGACTATGGCTAAAAAGAAAGAAAAAAAAGCCGGCAAACGTATGAAGAAAAAGGAACTGGCGAACATCGTAATGGGGTTCTTCCAGTCAAAAGCCGGAGAGATTATCGGTCTGAAATATCTCTTCTCTGAACTCAATCTGACCACACACCCGCTGAAAATGCTGTGCATGGACATCATCTATGACCTGCTGGCGGACGACTATATCTCAGAGGTCGAGAAGAACAAATATAAATTCAACACTCATGGCACCGAGATGGAGGGCGTCTTCCAGCGCAAGAGCAACGGAAAGAACTCATTCATCCCAGACGACGGCGGAGAGCCTATCTTCATCGCCGAGCGCAACTCGCGCCACGCCATGAACAACGACCGCGTGCGCATCTGCTACCTGGCAAAGCGCAAGGGCCACGACCCCGAGGGCGAGGTCATCGAGATCATCGAACGCGCCAACGACACCTTCGTCGGCACTCTCGACGTGGCTAAATCCTACGCCTTCCTCATCACCGAAAACCGTACCATCGCCAACGATATCTTCATCCCTAAGGATAAACTTAAGGGCGGAAAGAATGGCGACAAGGCTGTCGTTAAGGTGATCGAATGGCCCGAGAAGGCCAAGAACCCAATCGGACAGGTGATTGACATCCTCGGAGCGGCTGGCGACAACACCACAGAGATGCACGCCATCCTTGCCGAGTATGGTCTGCCCTACGTCTATCCGGCTGCCGTCGAGAAGGCTGCCGACCGCATCCCCGACGATATCTCCGACGAGGAGATTGCACGCCGTGAGGACTGCCGCGACGTGGTGACCTTCACCATCGACCCGAAGGATGCCAAGGACTTCGACGACGCTCTCTCTATCCGCGCTCTCGACGGCGGACTCTGGGAGGTTGGCGTTCACATCGCCGACGTTTCCCACTACGTCAAGGAGGGTGGAATCATTGACCGCGAGGCTGAGAAGCGCGCCACTTCGGTCTATCTCGTCGACCGCACCATACCGATGCTTCCCGAGCGACTCTGCAACCTGCTCTGTTCGCTCCGTCCCGACGAGGACAAACTCGCCTACTCCGTTATCTTCAAGATGAACGATAAGGCTGAGGTTCTGGACTCTCACATCGCCCATACCGTGATCCATTCTAACCGCCGCTTCACCTACGAGGAGGCGCAGGCAATCATTGAGACGGGCGAAGGCGACTATAAGACTGAGGTCCTGGCGCTCGACCGCCTGGCCAAACAGCTGCGCACTAAGCGCTTCGCCAACGGCGCCATCAATTTCGACCGCTACGAAGTTCGCTTCGAGATTGACGAGAAGGGCAAGCCTCTGAGCGTATATTTCAAGGAGTCGAAGGATGCCAACAAGCTTGTTGAGGAGTTTATGTTGCTGGCCAACCGCACCGTTGCTGAGCGCATCGGAAAGGTGGGCAAGGGCAAGAAGGCTAAGGTGTTCCCTTACCGTATCCACGACCTTCCCGATCCCGAGAAGCTCGACAACCTTTCACAGTTTATCTCTCGTTTCGGATATAAGCTGCGCACCAGTGGCACGAAGAGCGACATTTCGAAGTCAATCAACGGATTGCTGGACGACGTTCATGGCAAGAAGGAGGAGAACCTGATCGAGACTATCTCAATCAGAGCCATGCAGAAGGCGCGCTATTCTACTCATAACATAGGTCACTACGGACTGGCGTTCGACTACTACACTCACTTCACGTCGCCCATCCGTCGCTATCCGGACTTGATGGTTCACCGTCTGCTGACGCGCTATCTTGATGGCGGACGCAGTGTTCAGGAGTCTAAGTACGAGGATCTCTGCGAACACAGCTCTATGATGGAGCAGACAGCAGCCAGTGCCGAGCGTGCATCTATCAAGTACAAGCAGGTGGAGTTCATGAGTGAGCGCCTTGGTCTTGTCTACGATGGTGTGATTTCCGGCGTCACCGAGTGGGGTCTCTATGTTGAGATCAACGAGAACAAGTGTGAGGGTATGATTCCGCTGCGTGAGCTCGACGATGACTACTACGAGTTCGACGAGAAGAATTATTGTCTCCGTGGCCGTCGCAATCACCACATCTATAGTCTCGGCGATGACATCCGCATCAAGGTGGCTCGTGCCAATCTGGAGAAGAAGCAGCTCGACTTCACTCTGGCA
>CAZKNB010000116.1:0-5312 GCA_964554075.1 uncultured Bacteroides sp. | reverse complement strand
TCGTTGAGTCAATCAGATCTCAGGCTGAGATGGTTGGCGACAACTACGACAAGATCGAGCAGGTTGCAACAATCTCTGCAAACAACGACCCTGTCATCGGTAAGCTTCTGGCCGACGCTATGCGCAAGGTTTCTAAGGATGGTGTCATCACTATCGAGGAGGCTAAGGGTACAGACACAACAATCGGCGTCGTTGAGGGTATGCAGTTCGACCGCGGTTACCTCTCTCCATACTTTGTGACTAACACAGAGAAGATGGAGTGCGAGATGGAGAATCCGTACATCCTTATCTACGACAAGAAGATCTCTAACCTGAAGGATTTCTTGCCTATCCTTGAGCCGGCTGTTCAGTCTGGTCGTCCACTCTTGGTCATCGCTGAGGATGTAGACAGCGAGGCACTGACTACTCTCGTTGTAAACCGTCTGCGCTCACAGCTTAAGATTTGTGCCGTTAAGGCTCCGGGCTTCGGCGACCGTCGTAAGGAGATGCTCGAGGATATCGCTATCCTGACTGGTGGCGTTGTCATCAGCGAGGAGAAGGGCTTGAAGCTTGAGCAGGCTACTATCGAGATGCTTGGTACTGCCGACCGTGTTACTGTCTCTAAGGACAACACAACTATCGTCAACGGTGCAGGCGACTCTGAGAACATCAAGGAGCGTTGCGCACAGATCAAGGCGCAGATTGCCTCTACTAAGTCCGACTACGACCGTGAGAAGCTTCAGGAGCGTCTGGCTAAGTTGTCTGGCGGTGTTGCTGTTCTCTACGTAGGTGCAGCTTCTGAGGTTGAGATGAAGGAGAAGAAGGATCGCGTTGACGATGCACTCCGTGCTACTCGTGCTGCCATCGAAGAGGGTATCATCCCTGGTGGTGGTGTTGGTTACATCCGTGCCATCGACGCTCTTGAGGGCCTGACAGGCGACAATGCAGACGAGACTACAGGTATCGCAATCGTTAAGCGTGCCATCGAGGAGCCGCTTCGCCAGATTGTTGCCAACGCTGGCAAAGAGGGTGCAGTGGTTGTCCAGAAGGTTCGTGAGGGTAAGGGTGACTTCGGTTACAATGCCCGTATGGATGTTTACGAGAACTTGCTTGCAGCAGGTGTCGTAGATCCTGCTAAGGTTACTCGTGTAGCTCTCGAGAACGCAGCCTCTATCGCAGGTATGTTCCTGACAACAGAGTGTGTCATCGTTGAGAAGAAAGAGGATAAGCCTGAGATGCCGATGGGTGCTCCCGGAATGGGCGGCATGGGCGGCATGATGTAATAAAGGTCATTCCATGAATATATATGAGTTCCGTCGGGCTGAAGGGTCCGGCGGAACTTTTTTTGTATCAGCGCCGACACGGAGAATGCCCGAACCGACATGCTTAAGAGCACCTCGATTCGGGCATTCGTGCGTTTTGTTTACTACTCCTCTTCGTTAAGAGGAATTCTTTGTTCTTGCTGACGGTCGGTGCTGCCTAGGCATTCTCCTCGGGTTCGCCGCCGCCCAGTCCGAGCAACTTGTTGATGGCTTCTCGCTTCTCCAGGTCGGTGAAGTAGGTTTCTACCACTTTATACAAGTCGAAGTCTTCCGTTGAGCCTGCTGCCAAACCGAGCACATCAACCATTTTAGCTACTGCCTGATGGATTTTCTCTTTCTCCACCAAGTGCAATTCATTGCCGTGAATCAAAAATTTCCCCATATCGTATAGATTTTATAGTGTTAAACATCCTGCGTATGTCCCCGCGCCGCCAGCGGTGGCGATGGTTCATATCAGCAAGAGCAAATATCATATATTTATTTATGATTATCAAGCGAAAAGAGAATATTTTTTTAATAATTATACTTGAGGGGCGAGACAATATGTTGTAGGGCAGATTATTCGCATAAATGAGCAAAAAGGTCGTCAAAGTTTTGGGATTAGAAAGTTTACTCCTATTTTTGGCAGACTATTTGTTAATGGATTAGTATAGAGAATATACATACACTGAATAAATTTTGAATAATTATGGGATACGAAGGAATGATTGGAATCCAATGGATTATCTTTATCGGAATAGCTATTCTGAGCTTCATTGTGCAAAGCAACTTGCAGAGCAAGTTTAAGAAATACTCCAAGATACCGATGGGCAATGGCATGACGGGCTACGACGTGGCGCTGAAGATGCTCCATGACAATGGTATCTACGATGTCAAGGTGACTCACGTGAAGGGTCAGCTGACCGACCACTACAACCCTGCCAACAAGACGGTGAACCTCAGCGAGGGTGTCTACGAGAGCAGCAGCATCATGGCTGCAGCCGTTGCTGCCCACGAGTGTGGCCACGCCGTGCAGCACGCTTGCGCCTATGGTCCGCTGACGTTGCGCAGCAAGATGGTCCCCGTGGTGAGCTTTGCCTCTAACATCATGTCGTGGATCTTGCTGGCAGGAGTGCTGATGGTGAACACCTTCCCGCAGCTTCTCATCGCCGGTATCATCCTCTTTGCGACAACGACAGCATTCAGCTTCATCACTCTTCCGGTGGAGATCAATGCAAGCCAGAGGGCTCTGGTTTGGCTTAGCAAGGCTGGCATAACCAACTCTTACAACCACTCAAAGGCAGAGGATGCTCTCCGCTCAGCTGCCTACACCTATGTTGTAGCAGCGCTCAGCTCACTGGCCACTCTAGTCTACTACGTGCTGATCTTGATGAACAGCCGCAGCCGCGACTAAAGGGTCGACCGACAGAAAAAGAGAATAGCCCGACTGACGATTTGTCAGCCGGGCTATTCTGTTTTAATACATCAGTCCCCAGCCATCAATGCCATGTTTTTAACCTTCAGCACAAAAGGGAGAAGTTATCCTTCAAAACTTGTTTTGTCACAAAAATATCGTATCTTTGTGACAAAATTAGAGGCTATGGCAGAAAACAGTTCCATTAAGGCTATTGAATCTATCATTGAAAAATCGGGGAATGGTGCAATTCTCTTTCCTGACGATTTCTCAATTTGTGGTAAGCCGGATGCAGTTCGGCAAGGATTGCGTCGGTTATGCCTAACTGGGAAACTCCATCGGTTTGCCAAGGGGATATACTATGTTCCGATGTACGACAAATGGGATGGTACTCTGAGAGAACCGTCATTGGATGCTGTGGCACAAAGGATAGCTCAACGAGACAATGCTCGAATTGCGCCGACCGGTGCTTATGCGCTAAACCGCATGGGACTTTCCACACAAGTTCCCACCAACATAGTGTACATCACCGATGGGTCAGCTCGTAAGATTACTTTCGGTGAAGGTAAGAGTATCACGTTCCGTCACAGCAATGAACTTGGCAATTTCGCCTATCAGTCCGGAATAATGCAGTTGGCAGTCATGGCAATGCGAGAGATTGGTGAATCTGCAATCAGCGAGGAACAGATTGCCAAGATTAAACAAATAATCAGCAGCTCGGTATCTGATGAAGATTTCAATCACGATATTGTGCTTGCCCCTGTATGGGTAAAAACGATTTTACAACGATGAAGTTTATAGATTTATCACGACAAGACCGCATAGATATTCTTGACCGTGTATCTGACGAAATGAGCATACGTCAAAGAGAGGTTATCGAGAAAGACTGGTGGGTTACTGCAGTGCTTCGAGCTATGTTTAGCCTGCCTTATGCAGAGCACATCTCGTTCAAGGGTGGAACTTCGCTCAGCAAGTGCTGGCATCTGATTAACCGATTCAGTGAGGATATCGACATTGCCATCGACCGCGAATATCTTGGCTTTACTGGAGATTTGTCTAAAACCCAGATAAGCGATAAGTTGCGTCGGGCAGCTTGCTCATTCGTTCGAGAGAAAATGCAATACGATTTAGCACAGCAACTGTGTGAAGCCGGTATTGATAAAGAGAAATTTGGAGTAAAGGTCGACATTACTCCGATTACAACCACCGACCCCGAGGTAATCAACATCAATTACGATTCTGCGTTAGACGGAGAATTATCCATCACGGTCACCGATTATGAAAAACAATATATCTTGCCAAAGGTAAAGATTGAGGTGAGTGGTAGGTCGATGAGTGAACCCGTTCAAGAAATTGCGCTGAGCTCAATGATTGATCAAGTCTATGCTACCGCACCTTTTGCCGAGAAACCATTCATGGTTCGGGCAGTGCTGCCGGAAAGAACATTTCTTGAAAAGGTATTTCTATTGCATGAGGAATTTGCTAAGCCTCGCGATTTAATCCGTGTGGAGCGGATGTCGCGCCACATGTATGATATTGGTCAGATATTGAAAACGCCGATTGCCGAAAAGGCTATCCATAATGAGCAGCTGTATCATCAAGTCGTTGAGCATCGGCGCAAATTTATCGGCTTGCGAGGTTTTGACTATGACACGCTTTATCCCGCTACGCTCAACATCATTCCGCCGACAGAGATTGCAGAGCAGTGGCGTAAAGACTACGAGAATATGCGCCTCTACATGATTTATGGCGAATCAGTATCATTTGATACTTTGATTGAACAACTTGCAGAACTTCAAGACCGCATACGATCAATCAAACTATGAACTGCGACTCGCAAATAACGCCGAAGGAGTCTGGCTATGGCGGAAAAGATGGCGTGATAAATGGTGGAAATGGGTTTAACAGACAACACTCTGATATACCACATATTATATAAAATAATAAAAGAGAGTGCCGATGACGAATGGGCACTCTCTTTTCTGTTTATTCTCTAACGCTATTACTTTGTCCAAGCCTTGACTATCTCTCCGATATATGTGCGGGGCTGTCCCTCAAACGGAGCGGGGGCTGCTACCTTGCGGCACTCAAGGATGAGCGACGGAGAGGTTGTTCCTGTTGGATAGAACTTCACTTTGTAGCTCTCGGCCTTCTCCACTGCATCGTAGCTCTGGTCGGGCGAAAGGATGCTGAAGACAACGGGCTTGTCGTTGACACGGCCGACTGAACCACCGCCATTGGCTGTCACGATTGACATGTTGAATGGGTCGTCTTCACCAATGACAATCACCAGTCTACCCTCGCCTACCTTTATGGCGTCGCGACTAACCTCACTGGCTGCAATCTCCTTCAACTCTGATGATGACTGAGCTGCAGGCTGTGGCTCTATTGCTACGGGACGCGGCTGAACTGAACGAATCACCTCAACGGTATCCTGAGGCTGGGCAACTGCCGGAGCAACAACTGTCGTTGCATTTCCTGCTGATGCACTGTCAACAACCGGAGCTACTACTGCTGTAGCATTATTTGCCGATGGAGCAACAACTGTCGAAGCATTAGCTGACGGAGCAACAACCACCGGAGTCTCGCTCTGGGCAACTACGGTCACTGCCTTGTCG
>CAZKNB010000115.1:0-5377 GCA_964554075.1 uncultured Bacteroides sp. | reverse complement strand
ACATCGGCGGCGACGGCGTACATCTCGAGATGGACTTCCACAACGAGCGTGAGGTTGAAGAGGCCATGCGCATCATCGAGGAGTATCAGAGCAGCAACAACGATGCGCCCGCAGCAACCGCAGCCGACGAGAAGGCTCAGGAGCAGGAGAGCATCAAGGTCAACACGACCGACTCCGACGCTGCCGCCGACGACCGTCTGCGTCCGCTGTTCGACGCCATTGTGGGCGGAAAGATGGAGCAGGCTGTCGAGGTCACCAAGACAGCGATAGCCGAGGGCATCGCTCCGCAGACCATCATCAACAACTACATGATCAAGGCGATGGGTGAAGTCGGTCAGCGCTTCCAGGACGGCAAGGCTTTTGTGCCTCAGCTGCTGATGGCAGGACGTGCCATGAAGGGTGCACTGGAGCTGCTGAAGCCTCTTTTGCAGGGTAGCGCATCGACCACCATCGGACGATGCGTCATCGGCACCGTCAAGGGCGACCTGCACGACATCGGCAAGAACCTGGTGGCATCAATGCTTGAGGGCTGCGGATTCGAGGTCATCAACATCGGCATCGATGTCTCTTGCGACAAGTTTGTCGAGGCTGTCAAGGAGCACAAGGCAGACATCCTTGTGATGAGTGCCCTGCTGACAACCACCATGGGATACATGAAGGAGGTCATCGAGGCTCTCGAAGCGGCAGGTATCCGCGACAAGGTCAAAGTGATGGTAGGCGGCGCCCCCGTCTCCGAGCAGTTCGCCCGCGAGATTGGAGCAGACGGATATAGCGACAACGCCAACTCTGCAGTGGCGCTGGCAAAGAAACTTATGCAGCGCGCCTGAGCGCGCTGCAAGTAGAAAGTAGAAAGTAGGAAGTAGTAAGTTTAAAGTAAATGTATCACTTACGACTCTCTACTTAGGACTTTTAAGTAGAGTGTATCACTTACTACTTTCTACTTACTACTTTAAACTTTAAAATTTATTTTTTTCGCCATGGATATAAAACACCTTGCGACGTTCGACTGGAGCGTCATCATACTCTATTTTGTAGTCCTCATAGCCATCGGACTATGGGCAAGCACACGACGCCAAAAGGAGGGTAACCTCTTCCTTGCACAACATTCACTACGCTGGCATCACATCGGATTCTCAATGTGGGGCACCAACGTCGGTCCCTCCATGCTTATAGCCTCAGCCAGCGCAGGCTTCACCACCGGCATCGTATCGGGCAACTACGCCTGGTATGCCTTCGTCTTCATTGCACTCCTGGCGTTCGTCTTCGCCCCGCGCTATCTAGGCACGGGCATCACCACGCTCCCCGAGTTCATGGGACGCCGCTTCGGCGACTCCACGCAGAACATACTGGCTTGGTACACCATTGTCACCATCCTCATCTCATGGCTTGCGCTGACGCTCTACGCTGGTGGCATTCTGGTAAAACAGCTCTTCGACATACCCATGTGGCAGTCGGCCATCCTGCTGCTCGTCATCTCCGCCTTCTTCACCATTGTCGGCGGTCTGAAAGCCGTGGCCTACACCAACGTCTTCCAGATGTTGCTGCTCATCTTCGTATCGTCGACGTTGACCATCGCCGGCCTCATCAAGGTTGGTGGCGTGGGCGCACTGATTGACGCCGTCCCCGCCGACTACTGGAACATGTTCCGTCCCAACAGCGACGCCGACTTCCCCTGGCTCCCAATCATACTGGGCTACCCGGTGATGGGAGTATGGTTCTGGTGTACCGACCAGTCGATGGTACAGCCGGTGCTTGCCGCTCGCAACCTTAAGGAGGGACAGCTCGGAGCCAACTTCACAGGCTGGCTTAAGATACTCGATGTGCCCCTCTACATTCTTCCCGGCATCATCTGCCTCGCCCTCTTCCCCACCCTGGAGAATCCCGACGAGGCCTACATGACAATGGTGAGCCACCTCTTCCCGTCGGGAATGGTGGGACTCGTGCTTGCGGTGCTCATCGCAGCCCTCGTCAGCACCATCGGTTCGGCGCTCAATGCGCTCAGCACCGTCTTCACCATGGACATCTACGCCAAGAAGATTCACCCCGACTGCACCCATCGCCACATCATCAACACGGGTCGCGTGGTGACCATCGCAGGCGCCATCATCTCAATCCTGCTGACCATGGCAATCAACAGCATTCAGGGTCTGAACCTCTTCAACATCTTCCAGTCGGTTCTCGGCTTCATCGCTCCGCCGATGTCTGCCGTCTTCCTCCTTGGCATCTTCTGGAAGCGCACGACGACCACCGCAGCCAACGCCGCCCTGACCGTCGGAACGCTCTTCAGCATAGGCGTCGGAATACTCTATCTCTGGGTCTTCCCAGCCGATGAGTACCCCGTCTGGCCCCACTTCATGATGCTCTCATTCCTGCTCTTCGTCATCATCTGTGCAGGCATGGTAGTCATCTCCCTCCTCGACCGTCACCCACAAGGCGACGCGATGAGCATCGAAAAGATTACGGAGCGCACGCCGGCCAGCGTCATCGCGGCATGGAGCGCTCTCGCAATAGTGATGATAGCACTCTACATCATATTCAACGGACACTGATAAACCGAATCTAACATAAAACCGATAACCATGGAAACTATGCAAACTCCATTATGGCTCAACCTGAAAAAGGAATATATAGACGATAACTTCGAGAATCTGCTCGGTTATCTCAAGAATAGCTCTCTGAAAGAGAACACAGACACATTCTATGAAGAGACTGTCGGACTGCTGCGCGAACGTGTACGCGAACTCGTGGCGACCTACAGCGCACTTCCCATCTACGAGGATCCGGATAGCGAGAGTCACCACTTCTCCATCCGTCTGCTTGCCGCCTACCTGCTGATGAACGACGGCGGACAACTCTCCGTCTCGGCCTACCTGACGCTGATGTTCCTCCTGCTGCAGCAACACAAAAAGGACTGCTCGCTCCAGATCATGAAGAATGTCAGCGAATGCCTTCGCCACAACAGCATCAAGAGCAAGGGCTTCTACTGGAACGACATCATAGAATACTCGCCGGACATCTTCGCCCACAAGGCAATCAAGAACGTCGTATTCGGCACTCCGCTCACCAAGAGCTACGTCTACAACGGCTTCGGCACAGCCATCCTCTCGGCCAAGTCGCTCTACCTCTTCTCGGCCAACGCTGAAAGCAGCCGCAAACTGCTGACCACCGGCGCCGACTCACTGGCCATCGACAGCCTCGTGGCCCTGCGCACACCGACGGCGGGCAAGCTGAAGCAGAGTCTGGAGAGCAATCTCGTGGAGATGGACAAGTACGTCACCGACTTCTGCGAGGCTCAGACGAAGACGAAGCAGGCGCCCAAGAGCAGCCGCCTGAAGAGCTACTCAGATGGCGACGAAGCGAACGTGACAGTGACACGCGTCGACTACTTCGACAAGATTATATATGTGGAGACAGTCGACCCCAACTACGAGAAACTGTCGGGACGAATTGTCTTCTCCATGCCCAGTCTGATGTACTACTACACATCGACTCTGGCCAACTACTTCGAGGTGGGCTACGTCTTCCCCACCACAATCACCAACGCCACAGCCGGATACTTCAACATAGAGAAAGAGCTGGTGACGTACATCGTAGAGGAGTGTCGCAATACGACAGATCCCGACGACTTCATCCAGTCACTGCTTATCGACAGAAGAGAGGGGCACCAATACGGATGGATAACCATTGAGGGAGTAACGCTCTACACCGACCCCGTCGAAGGATACGAAAAGGGCGATTTCGCATGGATCAATATCACTGAATACCAGGAGGGAAAACGCTACGGAAGAATCATCGGAGAGGTTGGACAGCGCATCACCGACTCTATAGAAATGTTCAACGAGCAGGATGCCCGCAGAAGCTGCATCCGTAGCTTCGCCAACTCGGGCAAGAACAACATCCCGAAGAAGGTGGTCGACGAGACAGAGAGCATCGACAGCAACATCCTGGCCATGCTCATCCGCCTGATGTTCACCTATCAGAGAGGACTCCTGAAGCCCTCCGACCGCTTCCGCTACCTGATGAACGCACGCGCCATAGCCTGCCTGACCGGCGACACGGTAAGCGAGTCGTACATCCGCTTTGCCAGCACCTACCTGATGATTCTGGTGCAGTTCACCAACAACGCCGACATATCGGCCATGAAGCTGACGCCCGACGAGGTCTACAAGGATGCAGCGTCGACAGCGACACGTCTGCTCATCGTCGACATTCTGAAGCGATGCGGTCACGACGACAACACCGACTTCCTGAGCCATACCATCGAAGAGTATCGCGAGAGCTCACCGACAATATCCAAGCTGGCACGACTGGTGCAGACCATCAACACCACCTCGGACATGCTCAGCAACAGCGCCGTCAACATCATCCGCCGCGAAATCATCCATACGCTCTCCATCGAAACCGAGAACGACACCAACCTGGAGGACGACAGCCGCGAGTATATCGGCGTAGAGAGCAGCACTCAGGAGTTCAAGGAGTCAATAGTCTTCCCGCCCGACAACCATATGCAGGCCAGTCCGACAACTCAGGCCAGAAACGTGATGCGCGGCATCTGCGCCTTCCTTAACTCCGAGACCGGCGGCACGCTCTACATCGGCGTCAACGACCAGGGCTACGTGGTCGGAATAGAGGACGACATGCAGACGCTGAAATGCTACACCATAGACAGCTACATCCGTTACGTGCAGGACAAGGCCATCGAGCTTCTTGGAGTCGATGCGGCGTCCTACCTGAACATCGTTCCGATGTACGACAACCGTTGCCTCTCAATCCAGGTGAAAAGCCACCCGCACATCGTCGAGATGGAGAAGAAGGCATACATGCGCATCAACAACGAGACACGCGTGATGCCCGAGAGTACGCGCGAGAATCAGGTAGAGCGTAAGTACCACGACACACGCGGCACGGCGCAATCGCTCTTCCTGCTCTATCAGGCAAAGACGAGACAGCTGAAGGTCATCCTCCACAACTACTTCTCATCGAGCAGCATGACGACCACCGACCGCGAAGTGGAGATCTACGACATACGTCAGGAGGACAGCCTCGTCATAGGCTACGACTTGGATCGCAAGGCTGTCCGCATCTTCAAGATCAACCGAATAGGATATGTCGAGGTGACCGAGGAGCCATGGCGCAACGTCAGCCATCACGTGAAGATAGACATCGATGACTTCCACCTGACCGGTCCCAAGGCCATCCCCGTGTCTCTGCAGCTGGACATCATCAGTTACAACCTGCTTCGCGAGGAGTTTCCCTCAAGCAAGCGCCACATCACTCAAGACAAGAAGGACGAGAGTCGCTGGTTCTACAATGCCGAGGTCTACAGCATGATTGGCCTAGGTCGCTTCTACATCGGTCTGGCCAACCACATCACGAT
>CAZKNB010000114.1:0-5408 GCA_964554075.1 uncultured Bacteroides sp. | reverse complement strand
CTTCTGTTCCTCGGTCGACTGCTTGTAGAGACCGATAGTGTCGTGCAGACCGCTCGCCACGATGTCAATCACCGGCACATTCTTCTGATAAGAGCGGTGCATCTCCGGCGACACGAATCCGATATGCCTCTTGATGTCCCAGATACATTCACCCGTACCACGCTTATTGCCAAATAGATGGATGTCGCAGGCGTACGACTGCGGATTGTCGGCACAGATAAGGCTCAGCAGGGTAGACTTTCCGCAACCATTCTGGCCACGCAGAGCCCAATGCTCGCCGCGGCGAACGCTCCAGTCAAGCTCCTTAAGGATGGTACGCTCACCATAAACGATAGAGACCCTGTTCAGACGTATTATTTCGTCGGCTGCGGGCACATGGTCGGGTAGGGGAAGGGCGAGTATAGCCTCGCGCTTTTCGTCGCTCAGAGCGCCTCTTTCGGGGTGCATGTCGAGTTGTGCGAAATAGGCAGCGCGCTCCATCTTCTCGCCGCAAACCATTCCGCTGACCGGGATGACATGAGTTGCGAAGGCAGGGATGTCGTCCATGCGCGACATGATCAGTATAATCTGTATGTTGAACTTCGATGTCAGCTTCTCGAAGAGCTCTGTCAGCACGTCGCGAGTCGGTGCGTCGAGTCCGATATAGGGATTGTCCACGATAAGCAGGCGAGGTTTAGAGAGCAGGTTCTTCACCAGCTGGAACTTACGCAGCTCGCCGCTCGACAGCAGCACAATCTTCTTTGCCGCAAGCTGTTCTATGCCGAATGTCCTATAGAGCTCGTCGCGATACTCGTCGTCACACTGCGGCTTCAGATACTCTCCCGCGAGGGGCACATCCTCGATGTCCTGTGAATGCCAGCGCTGCTGATAGTAGTAACCCGTGTCGGCAGCCCCGTAGGAGTCGCGGAAGGTGATATATTTAATATTCTCGTATGCAAGATTCGATTTCGATGGAGAGAAGTCGTAGAGTGGGGTACCCTTAAGGAGCGGAGCCTTACCCGTCATCATGTCGACCAGCAGCGACTTTCCTGCGCCGTTTTCGCCGACGATAACCACCTGCTCTCCCTTTCCTATGGTGAGCGAAACGGGCTCCTTGAGTCGCACGAGTGGATTGCGGGCGACAGCCTCCTCCAGTTTCAGAATGTAGTTGTCCATATTTAAAGATCTGTCAAATTTTCCGCAAAGGAAAAGATAATAATTCAGTTACGCAAGAATCTCCGCAAATAGACCGACTTCAGAAGGCCAGTATGCAGCGCACTCGTGCCTTTTCGCGCTTCGACTTATAGCCGAAATCGATGATGGAATGGTAGATACCGCTCACTTTCCATCCGTTTCTGAACTGAATCGTACGTCCCTGGCTTGCGTTCTCCTCGTTTGAGGTCCAGTAGTCTGTGGCAGATACAAACTTGTCGTAGTTGCCGCTCCCTACGGGGCTAATCTTATTGTTAAGCTTCTCGTAGACATAGTCGGTGTCATTGCTCGAAATGGCGAAGTCGAGCGTATAGGCGTCGGCATATACCCCATTGCCGAAGCTTCCGTTTGTCATGCTTAATCCCAGCTTGTCAATCATGTCATACCATTGTCCCGTTGACGGTATAAACCAATCCGTGGTGTTTGCCGGTCTTGGATTCTCCGCCCTGAACTGGCTGAGAGCTGTCGCTATGTATCCCTCTTCGTTGAGCTCCCTCATCATACATTCGGTGTTGTTCAGTCCGTTGACGTCGCTCTTTACTTGCTCCAGCGTGGTGATGTTCTCTATCTCTTCGATATCGTTATGATAGGCGCTGTGCCATGCAAAGCTGTTGATGCTCTCTTCGCCTGATGTCAGCGTCACCTCTTTCAGTGCCAGCACATATCCGTGAGGCGTAGAGCCCATGGCAGTCAGTGCACTCTTCTCCGCATCTCCAAAGCGCGTTGAGGGATTGTTCACGTAGTAGATTACCCCGATGCAGCTCTTCTTCTGCGTGTCGGTGAGTTTTTTGCTTTTCGAGATGATTGTTCCGTCGTTCATAAAGAGGTCGCCCTGGCTGTAGGTAAAGAGAGAGGCGCTGCTCTCGTCGTCGGTACGGTCGACGTATGCGGTATATTTATGTCCGGCAGTGATTGCACCGCTATTTGGATAGTAGTTGAAGTCGCGTAGCTTATCGTTGGCATCGACGTATCCGCCAGTGATTCCTACATTGCTTCCCGGTGCAACTATGCAGCGATAGGCGCCCGGCTCGGGTGAGTACATATTGATTCCCGAGAGATAGTAGAGGCTACCGGCCTGCACGTAGTAGTTTGGCAGACGTATTCCGCCACCCGAGCTGACCAGTCGGTAGCACTTTCTCGGCAGCACAATCTCTATCAGCGAGAAGGCGTGCTTGAAGCTGAAGGTGACGCTGTTGTTTGATACCGCTCCCTGGCTGGCCACCATCAGGTCCGCTTTGACATACTCCTCGCGTGTGGACTGTCCGCCGTTGCCCACGCTGTACTGCTTGGCTATGTCGTCGGCAGAGGAGATCTGTGTCATGTCGAGCTTCGGGTTGTAGGGCGCGTATGCCACGTAGGTAGTGTTGGCATAGAGATAGATCTTGCCGGCTGTCGTCCACGTTGTGCCGTCGTATGTGGCTTTGACATTGCTTACATCGCTCTTTATCGCCCCGTCGCCTCCTATGGCGATGATGCCGATTGAGTCGCCCGAGGTGAAGTAGGTGGTGTCTCCGTCGTTATATATGCGGGTCTCGGCGGGCGCATCGAATGCGGTCATGGCGGCGTTGATGGTCAGCTCCCGGCGTAGGGTCGTAGCCTCCTCATCCTTCTCACACGAAGCGAGTGCAAAAGCCGTTGTGAGGCTCATGGCGATGAATAATATCTTGATCAATCTCTTCATGACTATATCTGTTTAGTTGTTTGGCTTATCCTCTCTTTCCGATGAAGTGACATCCGTCGAGTCGCCCCTGTCCCATACACTTGTCGATGAGTCGGAGGGCTCCAGCTCTCGGTCGCTAGAGCTGATGTCAGTCTCTGTTTTTGTCCAGTTCTCTATTGTTACACTAGTCACGACGATGCCATATCGTGTCAGCCGCACGTTGAATGTGTAGCTCTTTCCCGCCTCCAGGTTTATCTCCTCGTCGCCCGTAGGGGTGTAGTAGAAGGTAGTGCCGTCGGTGTCGTCGCCCAGGTTGACCACAACCAGAAGAAAAGTGATATCCTTGAGGCGCTGTGGCACTAGCAGTGCGCGGACCGTTCGCTGTGTCTGGTCGTTCGACACGTTTTGTGGCGTTATCTGGTAGCTTCCCGCGGTGGTACGCTGGCGTACGCTGCCGTCGCGTCGCAGAGAGTCCGACTCATTGTGCTGGTTGACAATCTTGATGTTAGCCACGTTGATGTTCGCCACGTTCAGCTCCTCGTCAGCCGTAACGGTCAGCTTCACCTGTGCAGTCAGGTGTCGGAAGTTGAGGTGTGCGGTAGTGTTGTAGTCCACCACCGTTGTCGGTGCGTAGAGAGCATCGCTTCTGAGGAAGGCAGCGTCTATGTTCTGTCCCGTCTCAATCTTGAAGTTATCTCTAATCTCCCTTACCGGGGAGTAGTATGCAGAGATATGCATAGTGTCGGTGCGTGCCCAGTGAATCGCTCCGTCGCTTGTCGGCACGAGCGAGCATGTTGAGCCGTCGGAGCCGTCTGTGCGCTTCACGGTGTATCGCCTTGTCTGCGTGCCAGCCGTAACGACGAGGCACTCTCCGCCCTCCCATTTGCTCTCCGGGGTGCTTCTGGTGAAGGGCTCCTCCCAGCCAGTAGAGAAGCAGATCTCCTCGAGTTCTGCGGGCAGAATCTCATCTTCGGAGCATGCAGCGAGCAGGGGTATAATAAGCAGGTACGCCGAGCTGCATCTTGCTACGGATGCGGCTCGGCGAATCATAACCCATATGTAATATAAAAAGGGCATTTATTGTCCTTTGATTAGTTCCCCTGTTTAAATTGTTTCAGACTGCAAGGATTATTTCACTTCAGGAGCAGCCTCAGACCCAGCTGTCTTCGAGTCATCATCAGCCTCCTGCTGCTCCTCGTTGCTATTATTCTTAGCCGGAATGTCGTAGCCAGCCTCGAGGTCGACGGCAGTCACAGCATCCCAGTCCTTGATTGTAACATCGAGATTGATGCTTGCAGCGCTCAGAGTGATGTTGAAGGTGTACGACTTACCCGGCTTAAACTCGGTGCCGCTTGGGAGAGCCACGGTGTAGTTCTTATTGGTAGTACCGAACGTAATCACCTTGCCGGCCATAGCCTGTGGGATAACCACGACGGTATCGTTCTGTGAGAACTGGTCAGTGATTGCCTTAGCTGTTGTAGTGCTGAATACAGTAAGTGCCCCCTTCTTGGTGTTGTCGTCTGAAGCAACTACGGCGTTCTGACCGATTGTATATGTTGCGCTGTTAATGACATCCGAGATCTCGATGTTATTAAGCGATGTATTTGCACTGTTGATAGTGCTGTTAGCTGTTACCTTAAGGATAACGCGAGAGAACATGTGCGCCATCTGTACGCTGACATGGTCGCTTGTGCGCTGTACGTCGAGATTCTCACCGTAGAGGAAGTCCGAAGCCTCTTTGCCGGTAGTTGTTGTCTGGTCGGCTCTGGTTGAAACGGTCATCTTAACACCCTCTTCTACTGTGTAAACAGGCTTCTCTTTTGTTCCAGTGTTAGGAATAGAGAAGTCTCCTCCGACGTATGCATAGATATTTACGTTTGTACCGTCGATAGGGAAGTGCATAGCTGTTTCGCCGCTCATCACACCATTGTCACCTGCTGTCAGCTTCTGCTGGTAGAGCTGTGTGTCGTCGTCCTGTCTGTTGATAGTGACATTGATAGTCTTAC
Source organism: uncultured Bacteroides sp. (assembly GCA_964554075.1). Taxonomy (GTDB): domain Bacteria; phylum Bacteroidota; class Bacteroidia; order Bacteroidales; family Bacteroidaceae; genus Bacteroides. The sequence goes on along the minus strand of CAZKNB010000114.1, from coordinate 551 downwards.
CGCTCTCCAGATAGATTGCCTCCTCGGCTCTTGTTCTTGTCCAGTCGGCCACGCTGCCCTCAACGACTGCGCTTCTGAGTCGGATCTCGGTTGCGGTGTTAGTCACTTCGTCGTCTGTGTCGTTGCTGCATGATGTAAATGTTGTAGCAGCAGTCATAATCATAAGAGAGGCAAATGCAGCTCTCTTAAAGTTTGATGTTGAAAATATCATTCTTCCTTTTATTAACCTAATTAGTCGCTTAAAATGCTGTTCGTCCCGTTTTGGGCGAAAAACGCGGCAAAATTATACAACAAATCGATAGACCCCGCACTTTGTGTGTTAAGTGTTGTTAACGTGTGCGCAAACAATGTGCTTTATTCTACTATTTATCAGCTGTAAGGGCTTTGGGGATTATTTGCTCCCGATGTGTAACTTTTGTTATATTCTTCCTCTTTATTACATTATATTTTGTCCGATTTTGCCCGATTTTGGGGAAATAGTTGTTCAATCTGTCCACAAATGCACCTCCATCCTGAATGAAGGAGTGTTTAACTCTTGTGATTAAAAATTT
>CAZKNB010000113.1:0-5413 GCA_964554075.1 uncultured Bacteroides sp. | reverse complement strand
ACCGTCTCTTCCCGTTCCTCCCGATGTGGGCGTGGGCAGGACTGGCACTCACCGTGGTGGTGTTCGGCACTTGGGGCGACCTCACCGAGTCGCTCCTCAAGCGTCAGCTGCAGATCAAGGATTCGGGAACGATACTCCCCGGTCACGGCGGAATGTTGGACCGTTTTGACAGCTCGCTGATGGCGATTCCCGCCGCAGTGGTCTATCTCTACCTGATCAATCTCTCCTTCTAAACGGGGAGAGAGGAGCAATTTGTGTATTATATTTTATACAATTGATACACCCTATACTCCTTTTTTCTTATTTTTGCGAGATAAACGTTTGTAGAAGAAAATGGATAAAGAGCCTAAATATAGTTTACTAAACTCTATAAATTCCCCGTACGACCTGCGGAGGCTGAGTGCTGACCAGCTGCCCGAGGTGTGCGAGGAGTTAAGGCAAGACATCATAAAAGAGCTGTCGACCAATCCCGGACACTTCGCCGCAAGCCTCGGTGTCGTGGAATTGACGGTGGCCCTGCACTACGTATTCAACACTCCATACGACAGAATTGTTTGGGACGTGGGTCATCAGGCCTACGGCCATAAGATACTGACAGGTCGTCGCGACAGCTTCTGCACCAACCGCAAATGGGGCGGGCTGCGTCCCTTCCCCTCACCCGAGGAGAGCGAGTACGACACCTTCAGCTGCGGTCACGCCTCCAACTCCATCTCGGCTGCGCTGGGAATGGCGATAGCTGCGCGACAGAAGGGCGAGACCGACCGCCACGTGGTGGCTGTCATTGGCGACGGTGCCATGACGGGAGGCCTGGCTTTCGAGGGACTCAACAATGTCTCATCTTCGCCCAACGACATCCTCATCATACTTAACGACAACGACATGGCCATCGACCGCACCGTAGGTGGCATGAAGCAATATCTGTTCAATCTGACAACCTCGAACCGATACAACCAGCTGCGTTTCCGCGCCTCAAAGCTGCTCTACAAGATAGGGCTGCTCAACGACGAACGACGCAAGACGCTCATCCGCTTCAGCAACAGCCTGAAGTCCATAGTGGCGCAGCAGCAGAACATCTTCGAGGGAATGAACATACGCTACTTCGGTCCTATCGACGGACACGACGTAAAGAACCTGGCGCGAGTGCTCCACGACATCAAGGAGCTCAAGGGTCCTAAGGTGCTCCACCTCCACACCGTGAAGGGTAAGGGCTACGCCCCAGCTGAAGCTCAGCCGGGAGTATGGCATGCACCGGGACGATTCAACCCCGAGACGGGTGAGCGCATACTCCCCTCCGAGGAGGGAATGCCGCCGCGCTATCAGGACGTCTTCGGCAACACTCTCGTCGAACTGGCCAAGCAGAACCCTAACATCGTAGGCGTCACTCCGGCAATGCCCAGCGGATGCTCCATGAGCATCATGATGGACCAGATGCCCGACCGCACCTTCGACGTCGGAATAGCCGAGGGCCACGCCGTAACCTTCTCGGGAGGTATGGCAAAGGATGGCCTGCAGCCATTCTGCAACATCTATTCGACATTCATGCAGCGCGCCTACGACAACGTGATCCACGACGTGGCACTGCTCAATCTGCCTGTTGTCATCTGTCTGGACCGTGCGGGACTCGTCGGCGAAGACGGACCGACACACCACGGCGCCTTCGACCTCGCCTATATGCGACCCATCCCGAACGTCACCGTAGCCTCGCCCCTCGACGAGCGTGAGCTGCGCCGACTGATGTACACAGCCCAGCTGCCCGGCAAGGGCACCTTCGTCATCCGCTATCCGCGCGGACGAGGCGAGCTGCGCGACTGGAGATGCCGCCTCGAGGAGATACCCGTGGGCAAGGGCCGTTGCCTCAAGGAGGGCAAGGAGATTGCAGTGATCTCGCTCGGACCTATCGGCAACGCCGCACGCAGAGCCATAGAGAGAGCAGAGCAGGAATGTCCGCGCCTCAACGTGGCGCACTTCGACCTGCGCTTCCTCAAGCCACTCGACACCGAGATGCTCCATCGCATCGGCCGCGAGTTCACCAAGGTGATCACCGTGGAAGACGGAGTCCTGGCGGGCGGAATGGGCAGCGCCGTACTTGAATTCATGGCCGACAACGGCTATACGCCGCGCATAGAGCGCATAGGCATCCCCGACCGCTTCATCGAGCATGGTCCCGTGGGCAAGCTCCACGAGGAGTGCGGCATGGACGAGAAGGGAATTTACAACGCTATTATCTCACTTACGAAATGAAAATAATCATCGCCGGTGCCGGGAATGTGGGCACTCACCTTGCCAAGCTCCTCTCGAGCGAGAAGCAAGACATTATTCTGATGGATGATGATGAGGAGAGACTGTCTGCGCTGAGCAACAATTTCGACCTTATGACCGTCACTGCCTCGCCGTCGTCAATCTCCGGACTGAAGGAGGTCGGCGTCAACGAGTGTGACCTTTTCGTAGCCGTCATGCCCGACGAGAGCCGGAACATGACCGCCTGCATGCTTGCCACCAACCTCGGAGCAAAGAAGACGGTGGCACGAATCGACAACTACGAGTACCTGCTCCCCAAGCATAAGGAGTTCTTCAAGAAGCTGGGAGTAGACTCGCTCATCTATCCTGAGATGCTCGCTGCCAAGGAGATTGTGGCGTCGGTAAGGATGAGCTGGGTGCGCCAGTGGTGGGAATTCTGCGGCGGCGCACTGATTCTGCTGGGCGCAAAGATGAGAGAGAAGGCGGAGATACTCGACACTCCGCTCTGCAAGCTGGGCGGTCCAGGCACGCCATACCACGTCGTAGCCATCAAGCGCAACACGGAGACCATCATCCCGCGAGGCGACGACACCATAAAGCTGCATGACATCGTCTACTTCACGACGACAAGAAAATATATCCCCTACATACGCAAGATTGCCGGCAAGGAGGACTACCCCGACGTGCGCAACGTCATGATCATGGGTGGAAGCCGAATAGCCGTGCGTACGGCGCAGTATGTCCCCGACTATATGCAGGTGAAGATCATCGACAACAACATGGCGCGATGCAACCGACTGACCGAGCTGCTCAACGACAAGGTGATGATCATCAACGGCGACGGTCGCGACATGAACCTGCTCGAGGAGGAGGGACTGAGAAACACCGAGGCCTTCGTGGCACTCACGGGCAACTCGGAGACCAACATCCTGGCCTGCCTCGCCGCCAAGCGTATGGGAGTCAACAAGACTGTGGCAGAGGTTGAGAACATCGACTATATCAGCATGGCGGAGAGCCTCGACATCGGTACCGTCATCAATAAGAAGATGATTGCCGCAGGCCACATCTACCAGATGATGCTCGACGCCGACGTCAGCAACGTGAAGTCACTGACCTTCGCCAACGCCGACGTGGCTGAGTTCACCGTCAAGGAGGGCTCAAGGATAACCAAACACCAGATCAAGGACCTCGGACTGCCGAAGGGCGCCACCATCGGTGGTATGATTCGCAACGGCGAGGGAATGCTTGTCAATGGTGACACACTCATTCGTCCGGGCGACCACGTAGTCGTATTCTGCTCGGGCATGATGATTAAAAAGATTGAACGATTCTTTAACTGATCGGGTAGCGCAATGATAAACATGAAGATGATCTACCGCATCCTCGGCTTCCTGCTGATGATTGAAGCGGTCATGCTGGTGAGCTGCGGGGGCGTTTCGCTCCTCTACCGCGAGGACGACCTCACCTCCTTCCTCATCTCTTCTGCCGCCTGCGTGGTGGCGGGAGCACTCTTTCTGTTGCTTGGCAAGGGGGCACAGCGCACCCTGGGCCGTCGCGACGGCTACGTCATTGTGACCGCGGCGTGGACCGCCTTCTCATGTTTCGGCATGCTCCCCTTCTACATCAGCGGATACATACCGACAATCACCAACGCCTTCTTCGAGACCATGTCGGGCTTCAGCAGCACGGGCGCAACCATACTCGACGACATCGAGAGTCTGCCCCACGGACTGCTCTTCTGGCGCAGCATGACCCAGTGGATTGGAGGTTTGGGAATCGTCTTCTTCACCATCGCCGTACTACCTATCTTCGGAGTCAGCGGCTTGCAGGTCTTTGCCGCCGAAGCGTGCGCCATGGCCAACGATAAGCTCCACCCGCGTATAGGCATCACGGCAAAATGGATCTGGAGCGTCTATGCGGGAATGACGGGAATACTCATCGTGCTCCTGATGGCTGGCGGCATGAGCACCTTCGACAGCATCTGTCACGCCTTCACCACGGCGGGTACCGGCGGATTCTCAACCAAGCAGGACAGCATAGCCTACTTCAATTCGCCCTATATCGACTACGTGATAACCATCTTCATGTTCCTCTCGGGCATCAACTTCACCATGCTCCTCTGCCTGGTGACAGGACGATTCCGCAAGTTCTTCGGCAACGCCGAGCTGAAATGGTACATAGCGTCGACCCTCTTCTTCACCGCCTTCGTCACCCTCTGGCTCTACTTCTCATCGTCGATGGACGGCGAGGAGGCGTTCCGCAAGTCGGTGTTCCAGGTGGTCTCCATCCACACCTCAACGGGATTTGCCACAGCCGACTACATGCTCTGGCCACCCATTCTCTGGGCCACGATGCTCGTCATCATGATTATCGGAGCCTGTGCCGGCAGCACCAGCGGTGGCGTTAAGTGCATCCGTCTGCTCGTGCTCTTCAAGATTGTGCGCAACGAGTTCAAGCATATCATCCACCCGAATGCCGTACTTCCGGTCAGAGTCAACAAGCAGGCCATATCGCCCTCCATCCGCTCCACGATTCTCGCCTTCACCTTCCTCTACGCCCTCATTGCCATCGTCAGCACACTCTCGATGATGGGACTCGGCATGGGCTTCGAGGAGTCGCTCGGATGCGCCGTCTCCAGCCTCAGCAACATGGGACCTGGTCTCGGATCGTGCGGTCCAGCCTACTCATGGAACGCCATCCCCGAGGCAGCGAAATGGATAAATTCTTTACTTATGCTCCTGGGACGTCTGGAGATCTTCACCGTCCTTCTGCTCTTTACATCAGGCTTTTGGCAGAAGAACTAAGGTCGGGAAGAGTGTTCCATCTGGACAATTCTTAACGTTATTTTACCAAGAGTGGCTATTTCCCAGTCCCAAATTAGAGACTTTTTAGTACCAGTTTTTCTATCTTTGCAGCGTCAACTTAAAAAAGATTGTTATGGGAACAGTTAAATGTGTGGGTATCCTTACCTCCGGTGGCGATGCCCCTGGAATGAACGCTGCTATTCGTGCAGTGACACGTGCGGCCATCTACAACGGCCTGCAGGTAAAGGGAATTTATAGAGGTTACAAGGGTCTTGTGACCGGCGAGATAAAAGAGTTTAAAAGCCAGGATGTAAGTAACATCATTCAGATGGGTGGTACAATCCTGAAGACTGCGCGCTGCAAGGAGTTCC
>CAZKNB010000112.1:0-5418 GCA_964554075.1 uncultured Bacteroides sp. | reverse complement strand
AATCCGCACTGACGATTAGATTTACTCAATCATATTTTTGAATAGCCCCGCCCATTCGGCGGGGCTATTTTTTTGTGGTAAATTTATAGTAATTCCCAATCTGCATATTTAGCCTTGCGGCGTTGGACCGGACGCTATACATAGCGTCCGCCATAACGCCGCATGGTGTATTTCATTCCAAAAACTAAAACATCTTCCACTTCCATATTAAACGTATTGATACACAATGCGATATAAGTGGAAGATAGATATTTCATTCACATATCTTCCACTCGTAAAACACTGATATACATTGCAATACATATGGAAGATATATTTCAGACATATCTTCCATATATATCGCGCTGATAATCAATGATATGCACGCGGAAGCAAGAAAGCTATCCTTCATACGTAACTACACTGAGAATCTGTTCGTTACGCGAAAAATGAAACATTCCATGCATTTTTTCATAAACAACATGTTTATGTGTGTGTAACGTCCACGAAATAAATAATTCCATTGGGCGCAATAAAAATTCCGTTCGCAGAAAAAATAATTCCGTTCGCAGAAAAAAAAATTCCGTTGGTCGCGACGACGTGTCGTGACCAATGGAATTATTTCATTCCACTGAAACACGACAGTGAACAGCGCCGACCAGATATAGACAATATTATATAAAAGCGCCGCGAACTCTAAAAATAGGCAAAAAGGCGCGCCGTGTCCGTGCACGAGCAACATTGCATGTTTTACAGCATAAAATTCACACATATCACGATGACAGTCAGGAAGAAAAATATGAAATCAAACAAAAAAAGAATACGAAAAACGCTTTGCAAACTCAACAGAAATTTACACCTTTGCACATTATTTTCAATAATAAAGCTTAGAACAATTATTAATTAATCGAAAAACACAGGTATGAAAAACTGCAATTACTCTGTGAACAGCCGCCAAAGCTTAGGCAGACGACTGTTGCTTTTATCCTTGTTCATGGTTGTTGCCATCGGCGCAGCCTTTGCACAGGGACGTTCAATCAAAGGTAGTGTAGTCGACGGCTCAGGCGAACCGATTATCGGTGCCAATGTCCTCGTCGTAGGTACTACCAATGGAGCGATCAGTGACCTCGACGGTAACTTCACGTTGCACAACGTGGCTCAGGGCGCTAAACTCCAAGTTTCTTACATCGGTTATCTCACTCAGACCGTCGCAGTGGGACAGCAGAACACAGTCAAGATTACCCTCAAGGAGGACTCCAAAGCCCTCGATGAGGTTGTGGTAGTTGGTTACGGCGTTCAGAAGAAGAGCGATGTAACAGGTGCCCTCGCCAGCGTAGGCAACGAAGAGTTGAACAAACGCCCGGTGAACAATGCTTTCGAGGCATTGCAGGGTAAGGCTGCCGGTGTCGACATCACGTCAAGTGAGCGTCCGGGTACCGTCGGCGACATCCGCATCCGTGGTCAGCGTTCAATCTCCGCTACATCCGACCCGCTCTACGTTGTAGACGGTGTACCCTTGAGCGCAGGTGGTATCGAGTCACTTAACCCACGCGACATCGAGTCAATCGACATCTTGAAGGATGCATCATCAACAGCCATCTACGGTTCTCGTGGTGCCAACGGTGTTGTATTGATCACTACCAAGCGTGGTAAGGCAGGTCGTCTGTCACTCAACTACTCCGGTACTGTAACTTTCGAGACATTGCAGGATAAGTCTCCGGCAATGAGTGCAAGCGACTACATCACATGGCGTCGTTGGGCATACTACAACTCAGACCCTGTAAACAATCCGCGCGGCGACCAGCCGAGCTATGAGAAGGACCAGAACTACTTCTCCGGCGACCCATACGCATTGGCTAACGTCAACAAGGGTTGGGTGAACGGTACTTGGGATGGCAGTAAGGTAACGGATACCGACTGGACAGGCATGGTAACCCGCACAGGTATCACTCACGAGCACACCATCAGCGGTAGCGGTGGTAACGAGAACGCTCAGGCATCCTTCTCTTTCGGTTACCTCAACAATGAGGGTACTCAGAAGGGTCAGGAGTATTCACGCTACAACTTCGCAATGACAACCGACCTCCAGGTTAAGCCTTGGTTCAAGATGGGTGGATCAATCAACGCATCTTGGTCAGAGCAGGACTATGGTTACTCTCGTACAGGTCAGTCATCAAACTCTGGTCCTACAGATATCTATGGCGCAGCTAAGGCTATTCCTCGCTACGGTGTTCCTTACGACGATGAGGGCAACATCATCACTAACCCTTGCGGTAGTGTGACTAACGTATATACAGTTATCGACGAGTGGAACAAGTCAACAGATAACCGCCAGACATTCCGTGCTCTCGGTAGCTTCTATGGCCAGTTCGACTTCGGCAAGATGTGGAAACCTCTCGAGGGCTTGAGCTACAAGATTGCTTTCGGTCCCGACTTCCGCAACTATCGTCAGGGTATCTTCATCAGCTCAGATTCAGCTGTAAAGATGGGTTCTAAGAACTACTCTAAGTATGCAACAGACCGCTACCTCTCTTGGACACTTGATAACCAGATCAACTATAACAAGAAATTCGGTAAGCACAATGTAGGCGTCACTTTGCTGCAGTCTGCATCTAAGTATAGCAAGGAGAGCGCTTCAGAGAACGCCTCTGCAATTCCTAACGAGAACTTCCTGTGGTACAACATGGGTAGTGTAGACATCACAAACTCCGCTACTTACGCCGCAGGCATGAGCACAGGTTTGAGTGAGAATCAGCTCGAGTCATACATGGCACGTGTGAACTACTCATTCAACGACCGTTACCTCTTGACAGTGTCAGGACGTTGGGATGGTGCATCTGTCCTCGCTAAGGGTAACAAGTGGGCATTCTTCCCATCAGCAGCCCTCGGTTGGCGTATCGACCAGGAGGACTTCCTGAAGGATGTATCCTGGATCAACCAGTTGAAGCTCCGTCTCGGTGTCGGTACCACAGGTAACGCCGCCGTAAGCGCATACTCAACTCTTGGTAGCATCCAGTCATTCTATGTTCCTTTCGGTTCAACAATCACTCCGGCCTACGCAACCAACGAGCCTTACTACACAAGCTCACAGGTTAAGATGGCCAACAAGGATCTTAGCTGGGAGAAGACAACTCAGTACAACTACGGTTTGGATGTCAGCTTCCTGAATGGTCGCATCAGCGGTTCTATCGATGTTTACCACTCTCGCACCAACGACTTGCTGCTCGATATGACAATCCCGACATTGACAGGTTTTGCTTCAACAACTGCCAACGTAGGTAAGACTAAGAACTTCGGTACAGATATCTCACTGAGCTTCATTCCTGTTCAGACAAAGGACTTCGAGTGGGTTTCTACAGTCAACGCTGCTTACCAGAAGGATGAGATCGTAGAGCTCGCTAACGGTAAGGAGGATGATATCGCCAATGCTTGGTTCATCGGTCAGTCAATCGGTGTTTACTACGGTATCGACAACGCAGGTTTGTGGCAGGAGAGCGACGCCGAGGAGATGGCTAAGTTCAACGCTAACGGACACAGCTTCCAGGTTGGTATGGTTAAGCCGGTCGACCAGAATGGTGACTACAAGATCGATAACAATGACCGTATAATCCTTGGCAACCAGAACCCGAAGTGGGTGCTCGGTTGGAGCAACACATTCTCATATAAGGGCTTCGAGCTTGGCATCGAGCTTTACGGACGTTTCGGCTACATGGTTAACACCGGTGGTGAGGGTCAGTACGGTATGTACGCTCAGCGTGAGATCAGCTACTGGACTCCGGACAACACAGGCGCAGACTACCAGAAGCCTATCTACAGCACATCAGGTGGTGATGCTTACTCAAGCTTGCTTGGCTACAAAAAGGCATCATTCCTCAAGCTGCGTAACATCTCGCTTGGTTACAACTTCGACTCAAAGGCTCTGAAGAAGGTAGGTATAGCAAACCTGAAGGTTTACGCTCAGGCAAAGAACTTGGGTAACCTCTACTCTTCAGTAGACTTCTTGGATTTGGATTTGGGAACAACCTATTACAACAGAGGCTATACTGTAGGTCTGCAGATTGGATTCTAAATGAATAAACACATTAATTCGTATTTAAAGATGAAAAGCATTAAATATACATTATTTACAGCTGCCCTGTCTGCTGCAATGACAGCAAACTTGTGTTCTTGTTCCGAAAGCTTCTTGGAGGAGAACGATAGGTCGCACTACACAACTGACTACTTCAAGACTTCACAGGGTATTCAAGATCTTGCCACTGCGCTCTACGGTAACATCCGCTGGCACTTTGGTTATGAGTGGGCTTACGGTATCACCATGTATGGTTGCGATGAGTTCACTACAGGTTCCGACGTAACATCTGAGCCTTGGAACAACTACGATAGCCGTCTGAACCCGATGGACTGTACTACAGCCAACGGTGCTGCCAACAACAACTGTCCTCCTGTTTCAGGTCTCTGGAACCAGATGTACTACGGTATCGCTTCTGCCAACCAGGTTATCGCTTCTGCCGACTACGTGACAGATGCCGACGTTCGCCAGAAGTGTCAGGGCGAGGGTTACTTCCTCCGTGGCTACAACTACTATCGTCTCTTCGCTCAGTATGGTGGCGTTGTCCTCCAGCTTGAGCCGGCTGAGGGCGTGGTTCGTACATTCGACCGTGCAACAGCCGAGCAGACTCTTAATCAGGTAATCGACGACCTTCAGAAGGCTTACGAGCTGTTGCCTACAACAAAATGGCGTGGTACAGGTACTTGGACAAAGTACACAGCTGCCCACTTCCTTGCAAAGGCTCTTCTCTACCGTCAGTCTGAGCGTTGCAGCGACTGGAACTCAAGCTATGATGCTGCTACCGACCTCAATAAAGCAATTTCTCTTTGCGATGAAATTATTGCTGCTTGTCCACTCGAGAGTGACTACAACAACCTCTACGCAAAATGGACAGGTATCGACTGTAAGGCTGAGGAGTCATCAGAAATTCTGATGTCTTGCCAGCACTCATCTTCTGCAACAGGTCGTTACGGTAACCGTACATACAACTACTTCGACCCTCAGTTCTCTAACTTCTCCGGTGGTTGGACCCAGCGCGGTCAGTATATCGGCGGTATGGACTTCCAGCGTTGCCGTCCTACAGAGTACTCTTACGCAGTATTCGATAACGTAAACGATGCTCGTATGTGGAAGACATTCAAGACTGTTTATGGATTGAACAATATCGCTAATACTGCAGAGAAGACAGCCGCAGCTAATGGCATCAGCGAGGATCAGGTACCTACTCTCGGTGACCTTGGCATCGCCTTCATCCTCAACAAGAAGGATGACCCACGCTTCCAGGATGAGACTACTTACGGTACATTCGGTCGTGGCGCCGTTGCTCACACATTCATTAACCCTGAGACAGGCAAGTGGATTCCTAACGTATTCCCTGTTTATCTTGGTGG
>CAZKNB010000111.1:0-5471 GCA_964554075.1 uncultured Bacteroides sp. | reverse complement strand
TAAGTTCGTAAGCTGCATCCACAGCCTCGTCGTCGTTGATGGCGATAACCGTGGCACGCTTCTTCTCGGCGAGGTTAGCGTGGAGCGGACCGATGCCCGGATAGTCCAGACCGGCAGAGATGGAGTATGGCTCCTCAATCTGTCCGTCCTCGTTCTGGATGACGAATGTGCGTGCGCCGTGTATGATACCCATCTTTCCGAGTTTGATGGTTGCGGCGGTCATGCCCGTCTCAACACCCTTACCGCCTGCCTCAGCCAGCACAAAGTGAACGCGCTCGTCGTCAAGGTAGTGGTAGATGGTTCCAGCTGCGTTGCTACCGCCGCCTACACAAGCCATCAGGTAGTCGGGGTAGTCGCGACCCTCATGCTCCAGGAGCTGCTTCTTGATCTCCTCGCTGATGACCGACTGCAGACGAGCCACCATGTCGGGGTAGGGGTGCGGACCCACTGTAGAACCGATGATATAGAATGTGTCGGCTGGATGGCAGCACCAGTCGCGGATGGCCTCGTTAGTCGCATCCTTCAGTGTCATGTTGCCCGAAGTCACCGGTACAACCGTAGCTCCAAGCATCTTCATCTTCTCCACGTTCACGTGCTGACGCTCAACGTCGGTCTTACCCATGTAGACCACGCACTCCATGTTCATCAGCGCGCAGACAGTGGCAGTTGCCACACCGTGCTGACCAGCACCGGTCTCGGCGATGATTCGCTTCTTGCCCATGCGTCGTGCAATCAGAATCTGACCGATGGTATTGTTAATCTTGTGAGCGCCTGTATGGTTCAGGTCCTCACGCTTCAGGTATATCTTGCAGCCATACTTCTCGGAGAGTCGGTTGGCGTAGTAGAGTGGGGAGGGGCGTCCCACGTAGTCGCGCAGCAACTGAGCATATTCCTTCTTGAACTCCTCGCTCTCTATAGCCTTGAGGTAGTTCTCGCGGAGCTCCTCAACGCAACGGTGCAATATTTCGGGGATGTATGCACCGCCAAACTCACCGTAGTAGCCGTTGTCGTCTACTTGATAACTGTTCTTCATAATGAATGTCGTTTATAGTTTTACTTATATATTATTTCTGAAAAATTAAAGAGCTCTGTCGCAAGGTTGCGGCAGAGCTCTTTTTAAGAATATCTTGATGTATATACATACGAGCTTGTCTCCCTTACGCCTGTGCCGGAAGTAATGGGTGCCACCACCAATATGTATTTACAAACTGTTTCTTCATTCTTTTCCAATTCTATTCGATTGTTTCATTACGGCAGCAAATATAAACACTTTGTTTTTATCTGCAAACTTTATCTGACACTTTTTTATAAAAAGATTCAATTTACTTAGAGTTTATCGCTCCGCTGCCGTTTAGATTCTGTCGAGAACGGTCTTGATGAGGTTGTCGATAGTGTTCTTGTAGCCTGTATTCGCCTCCTTGATCAGTCGGTTGGCGATGACCATGCAGACAGTTGTGGCGCGGTGGCCCATCAGTCGGCTGAGTCCTGCCAGTGCCGAACTCTCCATCTCGAAGTTGGTCACCTTGTAGCCACGGTACTCGAAACTCTCAATCTTCTCGTTCTGGTGCGGGTCGGCAAGGGGGATGCGCAGCTCACGTCCCTGCGGACCGAAGAATCCGCCGGCGGCAATCGTCACGCCCTTCACCATGTCGTCGCCGGCAATGCGCTCTGTCAGCTCCTTGTTGGCGTCGATGACGTATGGGTAGGGGATGCATGTGTTTCCCGTCCAGCCCATGTGGGCAATGAAGGCGCGCTCGAAGGGGAGGTCGCAGACGGCGTTACGGCCGCTGTAGAAGTTGAGGAGACCGTCGAAACCTATCGACTTCTCCGAAACGACGAACGTGCCTACCGGCGTGTTGGGCTGCAGACCGCCACAGGTGCCGATGCGCACAAGCTCCAGCGAACGCAGCTCACGCTTCTCCTCACGAGTAGCGAAGTCGATGTTCACCAGGGCGTCCAGCTCGTTGACCACAATATCGATGTTGTCGCATCCGATACCGGTCGAGAGCACGGTGATTCGCTTTCCCTTGTATGTTCCGGTGATTGTTTTAAACTCGCGGCTCTCAACCTCACACTCCTTATTCTCGAAGTGGGAAGCAACGAGTGCCACACGACCTGGGTCGCCAACAAGTATCACCTTGTCGGCCAGCTGTTCCGGCTTAACGTGAAGATGGAATATTGAACCATCCTCATTGATGATAAGCTCCGATGATGGGAAATACTTCATAATACTTAAGTTTTTTTGAATCATTTGGGGGCAACGGCCGTTAGCCCGTTACCCCCATGTGTGGTGTTGCCACATATAGTGTGTGCAACGTCTTTTTATCCTTGTCGCGAAGCGGCGTTTCCGTTTGGCTTGGCGATAGTCTCTCTCATTGTTGTGTCAGCCTCGATATTCTTCATGCGATAGTAGTCCATGATGCCGAGGTTGCCATTCTTGAATGCCTCTGCCATAGCTCTCGGCACCTCTGCCTCTGCCTCGATGACGTGGGCGCGAGCCTCCTGAGCCTTGGCCTTCATCTCCTGATCGAGAGCCACAGCCATTGCTCTGCGCTCCTCGGCCTTGGCCTGGGCGATGTTCTTGTCGGCGTTGGCCTGGTCAATCTGGAGGGTAGCACCGATGTTCTTACCTATGTCGATGTCGGCAATATCGATGGAGAGAATCTCGAAGGCTGTTCCTGCGTCGAGTCCCTTGCGGAGCACGAGCTTAGAGATGGAGTCGGGGTTCTCGAGCACCGACTTATGATTCTCCGACGAACCGATTGAGGAGACGATACCCTCGCCTACACGTGCCAGGATTGTGTCCTCGCCGGCACCACCGACCAGCTGGCGGATGTTGGCGCGTACCGTGACACGTGCCTTTGCGATGAGCTGAATACCATCCTTCGCTACTGCAGTAACGGGAGGTGTGTCGATGACCTTCGGGTTGACCGACATCTGAACTGCCTCAAACACGTCGCGTCCTGCCAGGTCGATGGCTGTTGCCATCTGGAAGGGGAGGTCGATGTTTGCCTTCGATGCGGAAACCAGTGCGTGAACCACCTTCTCGACGTGTCCTCCAGCCAGATAGTGGGCTTCGAGTTCGTCGCGGGTGATGCTGCCGAGGCCAGCTTTGTGAGCCTCAATCATGGCAGGCACTATGACGTATGGCGGCACGTTACGGATGCGCATCAGGAATAGCTGAATCAGTGAGATGTTTACGCCCGACACCTTGGCTGAGAGCCAGAGGAAGAAGGGTACATAGTGGAAGAAGATGACCAGAAGTAGGATGCCTCCCACTATAAACGCAACGGGTAAGAATACGGGATCTGTCATAATCGTACGTTTTTTTAGTTGTTTTATGGTATTTGTTGTTCTCTATTCTCTATCTATTTTCACGAAGATGTTGTCGGTGATTCGTGTCACCACAATCGGGGTCTTCTCGTCGATGAACCCATCCTCCGACTTCACCTCCATCTGGCTGCCCTTTATCTCGGCGGTGCCAATCTGAGCCAGTCGGGTGATGGCGATGCCGCGGTCGCCCACAGCCACTCCTTCGGCATTGCTCTTGTCGACGGTGGAGTCGATGTTCTTCTTCAGCGCCAGGCGGTCGAGCGTCTTGGAGCGCATGAAGCGGTTCAGGGCCAGGCAGCATGCCACGAGTGTAACAATCAGAGTAATCACACCGCCCAGCGTGCCCAGTTCGACGAATGCCTTATATATGGCGTAGAGGAAACAGCAGAGCGAAGCTGCTCCTGCAACGCTTATGCCGGGGATGAGGAAGAGCTCGATGAGCATCAGCACAATGCCGGCAACAATCAGCATGATAATGAAAAATGTCTCCATAAGTTAGATCCTTTCCTATAGGTTTATGTTATTAGTATTCTATGTTTACTTGCTCTTCTCGGCTGCGCGGATGTCTACGCTGATGCTCTCAATCTCCTCTGAGAGCTTCTTCACGTTGCTCTCGGCGTCGAGTATCGCTGCCGTGAGGTTCTTGCGCTCCGTATCGCTTGCCACGGCGTATCTCTCTCTGAGAGCCTCGAGTCGCGAAGCAATCTGAGTGCGGTCGTTCTCCTTGGTCTGCAGCTGCTTGTAGAGTGCCTTAGCCTTCTCTGTCCTGAAGTCGGTCAGGGTGTGATAGTCCGTCGAGTCGTCGAGCACGAAGGTGAAGTCGCCGCTCTTCTTCTCGCTCGTCTTCACTGCCGAAGCCTCTGCCAGGCGCTGTCGGGCGCTCTCTGCCTCCTCCTGATTATCCTTCCAGGTAGCCTTGATGGAGTTGAGTTTGGCGAGGGCGATAATCTCGTTCTCGTCCATCGACTCATAGTCGTAGCTCACCTTCGACTCGTTGGGCACGAAGACGTAGACGCACACCTTTCCGCTCGGCTGATAGCGGTCAGAGACGAACCAGCCAAGGTTGTTGTATTCATCCACGGCATACATATAGTCGTTGAAGGGGGAGTTAAACGGCATACCTATGTTCTCCGGCGTGAAATAGCCGTCGGTCTCGCTGTTGTAGCGGCTTACGAAGATGTCGTAGCCACCGATTGAGTTGCTTCCGGTCGATGCGTAGTAGATTGTTACGCCGTCGGGCATCATGAAGGGGTAGTTGGTGTTGCCCTCATCATTGATTCTTTCGGGGAGTTTCGTGGCGCTGCTCCATTCGTTCTGGAGCTTGTTTGAGGTGTAGATATTCATTCCGTCGACATCCTTCTGGCTGAAGAAGATTTTGTCGCCCATCTCTGTCATGTAGACCATGGCGTCGCGGTCTGCCTCTTCGCCGAAGTACTGGCGTGCGGGGTAGAGTCTGCCATTCTCCGGGCTAATCTTATATGCGCTCAGGAAGTTCTCTTTGTCCACCACGAAGCTATCCACGACGCACACCTTCTCCACGCTCTTCAGCATTCGCAGGTTTCTTTTAGCCTCGTCGAGCAGTGCCTCCGCCTCGTCGGTCGAGCGTTTTCTCTTGTTGAGTTCCTCGATATAGTCCTCATAGGTCTCGATAGCCTCGTCGTAGCGGTAGAGGTCGTTGTAGGCCTGACCGAGGTAGAGCTGTCCGCTCTGAGCCTTGCGCTTCACGGCAGTCTGCAGATACTTGAGGCTCTCGGCCGCGTTGCCCGTCTTGAGGCAGCAGACGCCGTACCAGAGGTTATAGTTGGCGTTGTCCGGCTGGCTCTTCACGTAGCGTTTGAATGTCGGCAGCGCCTTCTCGTAGTCGCCCTTATTGTAGAGCGCCTGAGCCTCGTTGATAGTCTGTGCGGTCAGTGATCCGGCGCAGAGCATCAGCGAGAATATGATTGATAATGATTTATTTCCTCTTTTCATCTATGCATCCAAGTTACATACATTTCGTTTAATTTCTCAAAGGTAATAAATATTATGATATAAGTGACAAAAGAAGCCCGATTTTTTGTGAGGGGGTGTGAAGAGCGAAAAATTAGATCCCTGACCGGATTCTGCTTAGCGTCTCCGGAGTCATTTGGAGGTAGGAG
>CAZKNB010000110.1:0-5540 GCA_964554075.1 uncultured Bacteroides sp. | reverse complement strand
GGCAAGAGCGAGTCGTGTCGTGAGGGAGTGCGTCTGACCATCAGCAAGGCACCATATAATATAAAGGTAGCGAAGCGCTGCCAACACTCATTTTTCGACACTATACGCGATAAATTGATGTGGGGAGCAGACAGCAGAATATAATACTATTTAAAATAAGGTGTAAGAAAGAGATTCATTGCAACTGTTTTATTAGTTTTGCGTGAAGAATTAATATTAATGTAAAATTTAGATGATGAGACTTAGAACCATAGCCGCATTATTGATTTCATTTATGACTGTTACAACTAACGCACAGAACCCCTTCTTTGAGAAGTTCAACACACCGCATGAGACGATGCCTTTCGACCGTATCACTACGGCATATATCGAAGAGGCCCTCGTCGAGGGAGTGAAAAGACATGAGGCCGAGGTGGACGCCATTGCAAACTCCACAGAGGCTCCTACTTTCGAGAATACTATATTGGCAATAGAGAATGCCGGAGCGCTGCTCGACCGCGTGGGCACCGTGTTCGGCAACCTGCAGAGCGCAGAGACCAACGACGAGCTTCGCGAGCTCTCAAAGAAGATGGCTCCGATGCTCAGCGACCACCAGAACAACGTGTCGCTCAATGAGAAGCTCTTCGCCCGCATCAAGGCTGTCTATGAGAATAGCGTAAACCTGAACATGGAGCAGAAGAAGCTTACTGAGGATTACTACAGAAGCTTCGTGAACCGTGGCGCAGATCTCACCGGTGATGCACGCGAGAAGTATCGCGAACTGACCAAGAAGCTGAACCTGCTGAAGATTCAGTTCTCCGAGAAGAACCTCAACGCTACCAACGAGTATGCTCTCGTCCTGAAGGATGAGGCTCAGCTGGCAGGACTCCCCGAGAGCGCCGTCGCTGCAGCAAAGGCTGCTGCCAAGGAGCGTGGCGAAGAGGGCTGGGTGATTACTCTTCAGGCTCCTAGCTACGTGCCATTCATGAAGTACTCTTCAAACCGCGACTTGCGTCACGAACTCTATATGGCCTACAACACGAAGACCGTCAACGGCGACAAGAACGACTGCTGCGAGGTGGTAAAGGAGATTGCCAACACACGCATGGAGATTGCTCAGCTGCTCGGCTATAAGAACTTTGCAGAGTACACTCTGAAGGAGCGCATGGCTGAAAACAGCGAAGGCGTTTACCGTCTGCTCAACCAGCTTCTCGAGGCATACACACCTGCTGCAAAGGCAGAGGTGGCAGAGGTTACCAAACTGGCTCAGAAGAGCGAGGGTAAGTCGTTCGTCGTGATGCCTTGGGACTGGTCATACTATTCAAACCAGCTCCAGGAGGCTAAGTATAGCCTTAACGAGGAGATGCTCCGTCCCTACTTCGAACTCGAGAATGTGAAGAAGGGCGTCTTCGGACTCGCCACTCGCCTCTACGGCGTCACCTTCAAGAAGAATGCAGATATCCCCGTTTACCATAAGGATGTCGATGCCTACGAGGTGTTCGACAAGGATGGCAGCTATCTGGCTGTACTCTACGTCGACTTCCACCCAAGAGCCGGAAAGCGCGCAGGTGCGTGGATGACCGAGTATAAGGGACAATGGATTGACAGCAAGACAGGCGAGGACAGCCGTCCGCACGTTACGCTCGTGATGAACTTCACCAAGCCAACCGACGACAAACCCGCCCTGCTCACCTTCGACGAGGTTACAACCTTCCTCCATGAATTTGGACACGGTCTCCACGGCATGCTGACTCGCTGCTCATACGAGAGCCTTAGCGGTACGAACGTCTATCGCGACTTTGTGGAGCTCCCTTCACAGCTGATGGAGAACTTCGCAATCGAGGAGGAGTTCCTCAAGACCTTCGCACGCCACTACAAGACTGGCGAGGTGATTCCTTCGGAGCTCATCCAGCGAATCAAGGAGACCTCAAACTTCAACGCCGGCTATCTCTGCCTGCGTCAGCTTAGCTTCGGACTGCTCGACATGGCGTGGTATACGCTCGAAAAGCCATACAACGGCGATGTTAAAGCCTTCGAGAGCGAGGCTTGGAAGAGTGCTCAGGTGCTCCCGACAGTCGAAGGCACATGTATGAGTACACAGTTCTCTCACATCTTCTCCGGCGGTTACGCAGCGGGCTACTATGGCTACAAGTGGGCAGAGGTTCTCGATGCCGACGCCTTCTCGGTCTTCAAGGCAGACGGAATCTTCAGCACCAAGGTTGCCGATTCGTTCCGTGAGAACATCCTTTCAAGAGGAGGAACCGAACATCCTATGACGCTCTACAAACGCTTCCGCGGTCAGGAGCCTACAATCGATGCTCTTCTCAGAAGAAACGGAATAAAGAAGTAAAGAAAAAGATTTAACCTGAATAAGAGACCATTTTCGAATGAAACTGAAATCACTGATAATGATGCTGCTGATGCTGTTGCCGACGCTTACGTCGTGCAACGACACAGACGACGTACAGTCAATCTTCACCGGACGAAGCTGGAAACTGACCTACATTACGCAGAAGAACAAACATGCGTGGTACAAGTTCTCCGACGTCACCGATGAGATTTACAAGCAGTACGACCCCGTCAGCGGCACAAAATCGTTCGTCATCAGCTTCACCGGTATTGCTACCGACGAGCTTATCACGGGCGACATGAGCGGTACGGGTGCTGCAACTCTCAGCGGCACCTGGAGCGCCAACGGCAAGACAAATAAGTTCTCCGCCACTGTCTCGAAGAGCAGTGCCAACGACGCTTTGGCAAAGAAGATCGTCGAGGGACTGAAAAACGCGACATCATATACCGGAGACAATAGCAACTTATACATATATTTCGACTACAAAAGCAGTATACAACACGATGCAGAGACGCTCTGCCTCGTGTTTGCACCTGCCAAACAGTGAAAATAAAACAGGAAAGCAATGGATAAACAATCAGAACTCGATAGGCGTTACATCCGCATGTCATCAATATGGGCGGAAAACTCCTACTGCCGCCGTCGTAAGGTGGGAGCACTTATCGTAAAGGACAAAATGATCATTTCCGACGGCTATAACGGTACTCCGTCGGGGTTCGAGAACATCTGCGAGGACGATTCGAACGTCTCTAAACCATACGTGATGCACGCCGAAGCCAACGCCATCACAAAGATAGCACGCTCAAACAACAGCAGCGACGGCGCCACGATGTATGTCACCGCTTCGCCATGCATCGAGTGTGCCAAGCTCATCATTCAGGCGGGCATCAAGCGAGTTGTCTATTGCGAGCACTATCGTCTGGAGGATGGCATAGAGCTGCTCAAGAGAGCCGGCATTGAGATTGTCTTCCTCGAGCTCGACAAAAAAGATAAATAGAAAATTATAAGGAGATAATTACCATGAATAGGAAAGGTTCTTCACGATTTACACCGATCATTGTCGCTGTCAGCGTCGTGATAGGTATTTTGATTGGAACATTCTACACCAAGCACTATGCGGGCAACCGACTGGGCATCATCAATGGCTCGTCCAACAAGTTGAACGCTCTGTTGCGCATCATCGACGACCAGTATGTCGACTCTGTCGATATGGCCGATCTCGTCGAGAAGGCTATGCCGCAGATTCTCGCCGAGCTGGACCCACACTCTGCCTATATCCCTGCTCAGAATGTTGAGGAGGTTGTTTCCGAGCTCGAAGGCAGCTTCAGCGGAGTGGGCGTACAGTTCACCATTCAGGACGATACGGTCCACATCAACTCGGTTGTTGCGGGTGGACCGTCGGAGAAGGTGGGCATAATGGCCGGCGACCGCATTGTCAGTGTCAACGACACGACCTTTGTCGGTCCGGAGGTCACCAACGAGAACGTAATGAAGAAGCTCAAGGGACCTAACGGCACACACGTGAAACTTGGCATCAAGCGAAACCGCGAGAAGCAGCTTCTGACCTTCGACGTAGTGCGTGGCGAGATTCCGCAGACATCTGTCGACGCAGCCTATCTCATCGACGATAAGTTTGGCTACGTTCAGGTGAGCAAGTTCGGACGTACCACCCATGTGGAACTCCTGAAGGCGCTGGCCCAGCTCACTCATGAGGGATGCGAGGGACTTATCATAGACCTTCGCGACAACACCGGCGGTTATATGGATGCAGCCATCCGCATCGCCAATGAATTCCTCCCCGAGGGTAAGCTCATCGTCTATGCTCAGGGACGTAAATACAAGCGTGTCGACGATCCGTTCGCCAACGGCACAGGCAGCTGCCAGACACTTCCGCTCGTTGTCCTGATCAATGAGGGCTCAGCGTCGGCCAGTGAGATTTTTGCCGGAGCTATCCAGGATAACGACCGTGGTACTCTTGTCGGACGCCGTTCATTCGGTAAGGGACTTGTTCAGCAGCCCATCGACTTCAGCGACGGTTCAGCCATCCGCCTCACCATTGCGCGCTACTACACACCTTCGGGACGTTGCATCCAGCGTCCGTATGAGAATGGCAAGGATCGCAACTACGAGATGGACATCTACAACAGATACACCCACGGTGAGTTCTTCTCAAAGGACAGCATCAAGTTCGATGAGTCGCAGCTCTTCACCACAGCCAACGGCCGTCCGGTCTATGGCGGTGGAGGCATCATGCCGGATGTATTTGTGCCGCAGGATACGATAGGCTACACATCCTATTCGTCAGAAATCTTCAACAACGGCCTGAGCATACAGTTCGCCTTCCAGTACACCGATGCCAACCGCGACCGTCTGAAGAAGTACGACAGCTACGAGAGTCTCGTGAAGTACCTCTCTCAGCAGGGCCTTGTGGAGCAGCTCGTCCGCTTTGCCGACGGCAAGGGAGTGAAGCGTCGCAACATCCTTATCCAGAAGTCCTACAAATTGCTTGAGCGCAGCCTTTACGGCAACATCATCTACAATATGTTGGGACGTGAGGAGTACATCAAATACCTCAACGAGTTCGATACGACAGTCCTGAAGGCTGTTGATATTCTGAAGAGCGGCGAGGCATTCCCGAAGGCGCCCGAGAAGCCTGTAACTCCTAATAAGAAGAGTTCAGATGGAAAGCAAAAGAGAACTGCGTAAGCAGATAGCATCAATAAAACGGGCTCACAGCGCCTCTTCGCTGGAGTCCCTCTCACAGGCGGTGCTTGCCTCCCTGGAGACCAATGCGGTCTTCAAGGCGGCAAGCACCGTCTTGCTTTATCACTCCCTGCCCGATGAGGTTCGGACAGCCGAGTTTGTGGAGCGCTGGCATGTTGCCAAGCGCATCTTGTTGCCCGTCGTAGTAGGCGACGACCTTGAGCTTCGCGTCTACACTGGCCGCGACTCTATGCGTGTGGGTGCCTATGGCATTCTTGAGCCGACGGGCCCCCTCTTCACCGATTATGATTCCATTGATTTGGCTGTTGTGCCTGGCGTGGCGTTCACTCGCGATGGTGTGCGTCTAGGTCGTGGCAAAGGCTATTACGATCGTCTTCTCCCTCGCATCAAGTCTCCCAAAGTCGGAATCTGCTTCCCCTTCCAGATTCTTGAATCCATTCCCACCGAGCCCTTCGATGTGAAGATGGATGAGGTGGTGGCGGGGTAA
>CAZKNB010000109.1:0-5559 GCA_964554075.1 uncultured Bacteroides sp. | reverse complement strand
TGAAACTTGAAAGAGATTAGATATATGGTAATGCAAAAAAGAAATGCTTTAGGACGTGGCTTGGACGCCATCTTCTCTATGGACGAGGTGCAGACCAGCGGCTCATCATCAATCAATGAGGTGGCGCTCGACATGATCAAGGTCAACCCCAACCAGCCGCGCCGAGAGTTCGACGAGGTTGCGCTGCAGGAGCTGGCCGACTCCATCAAGGAGATTGGCATCATTCAGCCTATCACGCTCCGCAAGGTCGACGACTCGCAGTATCAGATTATTGCCGGTGAACGACGCTACAGAGCCTCGCTGAAGGCTGGCCTCAAGACCATCCCGGCCTATGTACGCACTGCCGACGACGAGAACGTGATGGAGATGGCCCTCATCGAGAACATCCAGCGCGAGGACCTCAACGCCATAGAGATTGCCCTGGCCTACCAGCATCTGATTGAACAGTATGAACTGACACAGGAGAGACTGAGCGAGCGAGTGGGCAAGAAGCGCACCACCATTGCCAACTATCTGCGACTACTGAAGCTGCCCGCCCCAATCCAGATGGCGCTGCAGAACAAGAGCATCGACATGGGACATGCGCGCGCACTGATCACCCTCGACGACCCTAAACTACAGGTGAAGCTGCTCGGCGAGATTGAGCAGAACGGCTACTCGGTGCGTAGGGTGGAGGAGATGGTGAAGGCCGTCAGCCAGGGCGAGACGGTGGTCAGCGGCGGACAACGTATCGCGCCGAAGAAGGCCAAGCTGCCCGAGGAGTTCAACATGCTGAAGGAGCACCTCTCAGAGTACTTCCATACAAAGGTTCAACTGACCTGCTCCGAAAAGGGAAAGGGTAAGATAAGCATCCCGTTCAGCAATGATGAAGAGCTGGAACGGATTATTGAAATATTTGACAGGCTTAAGAAATAAATGACAGATAGAAACTGTAAATATCGCTACTGTATGATTGCCCTGCTCTCCTGCTTAATGTGGGTGGCGGGCATTGACGTTTTTGCACAGTCGGCTCTCCCGAGCGGCCGCGACTCTCTCTCGGTGCGTCCTGCACCGATGGCACGCGCCCGCAGGAACCGTGAGGCAAACCGCGTCGCAGAAGCCGATTCTCTTCGTGAACACAGGCTCCCCGCCATCGACGACACCACTCATCTCCTGGCTCCCGACACGGCGGGCATTGCAGCCCTGGCCGACAGCATCGCTGCCGAGAACCGTAAGAAAATCAGGGAGATGGAGGAGCACGTGACGCCGACGGTCGCTGTAGCGGCGGACAGTGTGCCGCCCGTGCAGCCAATCGACAAGAAGGTGTGGATGCCAAACCCTACGAAGGCCACATGGCTGGCGGTGGTGTTCCCCGGCGCGGGACAGATCTACAACCGTAAGTTCTGGAAGTTGCCAATCATCTACGGAGGTTTCGCGGGTTGCGCCTATGCGCTCAGCTGGAACGGAAAGATGTATAAGGACTATTCGCAGGCCTATCTCGACATCATGGACTCCGACCCAAACACCGACAGCTATCTGGACCTCTTCCCGAACCGCGTAAACTCCTATTCGGAGAGCCAGCTGCAGTCGATCATCAAGAAACGTAAGGATACCTTCCGCCGCTATCGCGACATGAGTATCTTCGCCACCATAGCCGTCTATCTCATCTCCATCGTCGATGCCTATGTCGACGCCGAGCTGTCGAACTTCGACATCTCGCCCGACCTCTCGATGAGCATTGAGCCGGCGGTGATCAACTCGAACAGTGCCAGCGGCAGCCGGAGCCGCTCCGTGGGCCTGGGATGCTGCTTCAGGTTCTGATCGGCGTGGCGCAGAGGCTAATGAACAAGTAAAACAGAATGTAAATGAAGAAACTATTTAATATATTGCTCCTTTCGGCATCGCTCCTGACGTGCCACACCGAGCTTCACGGCCAGAACAATCTGACCATTGATGATAATGAGAGTATCGACATGCCGACAAGCATGACCCTTCCGCTCGACAGCCTGCTGCGCGACTGGAAGGCGAAGAACTATATAGATATAGGTAAGGACTGCGAGACGTCGACCGTCAACCCCGAGTTTCCCGACTCGGTCTACATCGACCGCCTCTCGCGCATGCCGGTCATCATGGAGATGCCCTACAACGAGATTGTGCGCAAGTTCATCGACCAGTACACGGGTCGCCTGCGCAACAACGTGGCCTTCATGCTCAGCGCAGGAAACTTCTACATCCCAATCTTCGAGGAGGCTCTGGGCGCCTACAATCTGCCGCTCGAGCTGAAGTATCTGCCGGTCATCGAGTCGGCATTCAATCCCTCGGCAGTGTCGCGCGCGGGAGCTGCGGGACTCTGGCAGTTCATGCTCGAGACGGGCAAGATCTACGGCCTGGAGAGCAACAGCCTGGTGGACGAGCGTCTCGACCCAATCAAGTCGACATGGGCGGCAGCACGCTACCTGAAGGAGCTCTACACCATCTATGGCGACTGGAACCTGGTGATTGCAGCCTATAACTGCGGTCCCGGCAACATCAACAAGGCCATCCACCGTGCGGGCGGCGAGAGCGACTACTGGAAGATCTATTCATACCTCCCGAAGGAGACTCAGGGCTACGTGCCTGCATTCATCGCAGCCAACTACGTGATGAACTACTACTGCAACCACAACATCTGTCCGATGGAGACCAATATCCCCGCTCACACCGACACCATTCAGGTGAGCCGTCGCCTCCACCTGAAGCAGGTAGCAGAGGTGTGTGGAGTCAGCATGGAGCAGCTCCGCAGCCTCAATCCGCAGTATAAGCATGACATCCTTCCCGGCAATGCCAAACCCTATACGCTGCGCCTGCCGCTGGAGCAGGTGGCCACCTTCATCGACAACGAGGACAGCATCTACGCCTACCGTGCCGACGAGCTCTTCAAGAACCGCGCGACAGTGGCTGTCAGCGGCGGAAACTCGAAAGCGAAGGGAGCAGGCTCGGGCCGCGCACGCTATCACACCGTACGCAAGGGTGAGACCCTGGGACGCATTGCACAGCGCTACCACGTGAGCGTCAAGAACTTGCAGCGCTGGAACGGACTAAAGGGATCGAACATCTCGGTCGGCAAACGATTGAAAATATCTAATTAATTTTGTTTTTTACAAAGAAAAACAATTACATTTGTAGGTAGAATAAACAGATTGCAATATGGACGAGAGTATCAGTCAACAGGAGATTCAGGAGGAACAGATGATTAAGGCGGCTTTCCAAGAGCTGCTCAACGACTATCTTGCCACCAAGCACCGCAAGCGAGTGGAGATCATCACCAAGGCCTTCAACTTTGCCAATCAGGCTCATAAGGGCATCAAGCGCCGTTCGGGCGAACCATATATCATGCACCCTATAGCCGTGGCGAAGATTGTGTGCAACGAGATTGGACTGGGCTCCACCTCAATCTGCGCCGCTCTCCTTCACGATGTCGTAGAGGATACCGACTATACCGTCGAGGACATCGAGAACATCTTCGGACATAAGATTGCAACCATCGTCGACGGTCTGACCAAGATCTCCGGCGGCATCTTCGGCGACCGCGCCTCGGCTCAGGCTGAGAATTTCAAGAAGCTGTTGCTGACCATGTCGGACGATATCCGCGTCATCCTGATCAAGATTGCCGACCGCCTGCACAACATGCGTACACTGGGCTCCATGCTGCCCAACAAGCAGTATAAGATTGCCGGTGAGACGCTCTACATCTATGCTCCCCTGGCCAACCGACTGGGCCTCTACCGCATAAAGACCGAGCTGGAGGACCTCAGCTTCAAGTATGAGCACCCGGAGGAGTATGCCGAAATCACAAAGAAACTCCACGCCACTGCCGACGAGCGTGACAAGGTGTTCCAGGAGTTCACCGCTCCGATACGCACCCAGCTCGACGACATGGGGCTCAAATATCGTATCATTGCGCGCGTCAAGTCGGCCTACTCAATATGGTCGAAGATGCAGACCAAGCATATCCCCTTCGAGGAGATCTACGACATACTGGCGGTGCGCATCATCTTCGAACCGAAGAACATGGATGAGGAGATTAACGACTGCTTCGACATCTATGTCTCAATCCTGAAGATCTACAAGCCTCACCCCGACCGCCTGCGCGACTGGGTGAACCACCCGAAAGCCAACGGCTATCAGGCGCTCCACGTCACTCTTATGGCCAACAACGGCCAGTGGATTGAGGTGCAGATTCGCAGCGAGCGCATGGACGACGTGGCTGAGCAGGGATTCGCGGCCCACTGGAAGTACAAGGAGGGCGGCGGAAGCGAGGACGAGGGCGAGCTGGAGAAGTGGCTCAAGACCATCAAGGAGATTCTTGAGGACCCGCAGCCGGACGCCATGGACTTCCTCGACACCATCAAACTGAACCTTTTCGCATCCGAGATATTCGTGTTCACACCCAAGGGTGAGCTGAAGACGCTGCCACAGAACGCCACGGCGCTCGACTTCGCCTTCTCGCTCCACACCGACATTGGCAGCCACAGCATAGGCGCCAAGGTGAACCATAAGCTGGTGCCGCTGAGCCACAAGCTGCAGAGTGGCGACCAGGTGGAGATTCTGACATCCAAGTCGCAGCGAGTGCAGCCGGAGTGGGAGAGCTTCGTCAGCACCGCAAAGGCACGCACCAAGATTCAGGCCGTGCTCCGCAAGGACCGCCGCAACAGTCAGCGCATAGGCGAGAAGATGATCGAGGAGTTCCTCCGCGCCGAGGATATGGCGATGAACCACGAGAACGTCTACAAGCTCTGCCGACTCCACAACTACCACAACGAGGAGGAGCTGATGATTGCCCTCGGCAACCACGAGCTGCAGCTGGGCGATGTCGACCGCAACGAGCTGAAGGGCAAGCAGAGCAGCGGATGGAAGAAGCTCCTGACATTCCCGTTCGGCAACCGCAACTCGCAGAAGGATAAGGATAAAGAGAAGGAGGAGGAGCCGGAAGAGCCGCAGGAGAAGATCAACACCAAGGAGGTGATGAAGCTGACCGAGGAGGCCATAGAGAAGCGTTACGTCATGGCCGACTGCTGTCACCCGATTCCGGGCGACGACGTGCTGGGATTCATTGACGACAACGACAAGGTGATCATACACAAGCGCCAGTGCCCGGTGGCTGCAAAGCTGAAGAGCGGCTACGGCAACCGAATCATAGCTACCGAGTGGGACACCCACAAGAAGCTATCATTCCTGGTGTATATATATATTAAAGGTATAGACAGCGTGGGACTGATCAACGAGGTGACACAGGTCATCTCACGTCAGCTCAACGTGAACATACGCAAGCTCAACATAGAGACTAACGACGGAATCTTCGAGGGAAAAATTCAGTTATGGGTTCACGACGTGGAGGACGTGAAGACCATCTGTACCAATCTGCAGAAGATAGAGAATATCAAGTCTGTTTCGCGAATAGAGTCCTGATTGAGTACAAGGACGCTATTGATGCGTCCTTATAGTAATTTTAAAAGAAATTAATCTATAAGAAAATATAATAACTGAAAACCTATGAAGCATTCATTTTTTGCTGTCGATTTGGGAGCAACAAGCGGACGT
>CAZKNB010000108.1:0-5612 GCA_964554075.1 uncultured Bacteroides sp. | reverse complement strand
AAATTGGCTTCCTGATTTCTTTCGGAAAGCGGTTGCAAAGGTAAGAACTTTTCATTATATCTTCCAAATATTTTCGGAAGTTTTTTTTCAAAGCTCTTTCAGTGGTTGATTTCGTTTACCGAAGCTTGCTTGCGCAAAGCATTGTAAACGAGCCACCTGAGACCCATTTGCAGTTTCAATTTGTCAATCTTTTCGACTTAGCTTCTCTTGCTAAGCGGATGCAAAGGTAGTGCTTTTCCCATTCCCCGCAAGCGTTTCGACGGATTATTTTCTGACTTTTTGCAATCTTTTCCTTAACACTCTATTTGTTAAACGTTTACACACTCAACTTTTTTCACCGGTTTTTGGGAGTCGTAAAGCCCTACACATTATTATATAAAAAAGGGATAAAAAAGGCGGAGCCTGAAAGGTTCCGCCTCTATATAAATTTCGCGAAGCGACTTTTACTTCACCTCTTCGAAGTCTGCATCCTCAACGTGGTCATCATTCTTACCACCGTTGTTAGCCTGTCCGGCGTTCGGATCAGCCTGAGCACCCTGAGCACCCTGCTGAGCGTACATCTCTGCACTTGCAGCCTGGAACGCAGTGTTAAGCTCTGCCATAGCAGCGTCTACAGCTGCAACATCCTGAGCCTTGTGAGCATCTTTCAGTTTCTGGAGAGCAGCCTCGATAGGAGCCTTCTTGTCAGCAGGAAGCTTGTCGCCAAGATCTTTCAGCTGGTTCTCAGTAGTGAAGATCATGCTGTCAGCCTGGTTCATCTTGTCCACTTTCTCGCGCTCCTTCTTGTCAGCATCAGCGTTAGCCTCAGCCTCAGCCTTCATACGCTCAATCTCCTCCTTGCTCAAGCCGCTTGAAGCCTCGATACGGATAGCCTGCTCCTTGCCTGTAGCCTTATCCTTGGCAGAAACCTTAAGGATACCGTTGGCATCGATATCGAATGTCACCTCAATCTGAGGAACACCACGACGTGCAGGAGCGATACCTGTCAGGTTGAACTGACCGATTGATTTGTTCTGTGCAGCCATCGGACGCTCACCCTGGAGTACGTGGATTGTAACCTCTGTCTGGTTGTCGGCAGCGGTAGAGAATACCTCGCTCTTCTTGCAAGGGATAGTAGTGTTGGCGTCGATCAACTTAGTCATCACACCACCCATTGTCTCGATACCCATTGACAGCGGAGTTACATCAAGAAGGACAACGCCCTTGATATCATCTGTCAAAACGGCACCCTGAACGGCAGCACCTACGGCAACAACCTCATCCGGGTTAACACCCTTAGAAGGAGTCTTGCCGAAGAAGTCCTGAACGAGCTGCTGAACAGCCGGTATACGTGAAGAACCACCTACGAGGATAACCTCATCGATATCTGAGTTGCTCAAGCCTGCATCGCTCATCGCCTTCTTACAAGGCTCCAGACAAGCCTGAATCAATGAGTGAGCCAATGACTCGAACTTAGCACGTGTCAAAGTCTTAACCAAGTGCTTAGGCACACCACCTACCGGCATGATGTACGGCAAGTTGATCTCAGTAGAAGTTGAAGAAGACAACTCAATCTTAGCCTTCTCGGCAGCCTCTTTCAAACGCTGCAGTGCCATCGGATCCTGAGTAAGGTCGGCACCCTCGTCGTTCTTGAACTCCTCAACCAACCAGTTGATGATCACCTGGTCGAAGTCATCACCACCGAGGTGAGTATCACCGTTGGTAGAAAGAACCTCGAACACACCGCCACCGAACTCCAGGATTGAGATATCGAATGTACCACCACCAAGGTCGAACACTGCAATCTTCATATCCTTGTTAGCCTTGTCGAGACCGTAAGCCAAAGCTGCTGCTGTAGGCTCGTTCACGATACGCTTAACGTCGAGACCGGCAATCTGACCAGCCTCCTTGGTAGCCTGACGCTGAGAGTCAGAGAAGTAAGCAGGCACTGTGATGACAGCCTCTGTAACCTCCTGGCCGAGGTAATCCTCAGCAGTCTTCTTCATCTTCTGAAGAATCATAGCTGAAATCTCCTGCGGAGTGTAGAGACGACCGTCGATGTCGACACGCGGAGTGTTGTTGTCACCCTTAGCCACTGTGTAAGGCACACGTGCAATCTCCTTCTGAACCTGATCCCAAGTCTCACCCATGAAACGTTTGATTGAGAAGATGGTACGTTTCGGGTTAGTGATAGCCTGACGTTTTGCAGGATCGCCCACCTTACGCTCGCCACCGTCGACAAATGCAACGATTGACGGAGTTGTACGTTTACCCTCGCTGTTAGCGATTACTACCGGTTCGTTTCCCTCGAATACGGAAACACATGAGTTAGTAGTACCTAAGTCTATTCCAATAATCTTTCCCATGATTGTATATTTTTTATTTGTTATTTTTCAGTTTTACAATTCTCGCGTCGCCCGTAAGCGACACTTACCAAAGTGCAAACCGCGTGCCAACAAATTTTCATGGGTGATTTCTGACAG
This sequence comes from uncultured Bacteroides sp., assembly GCA_964554075.1. GTDB lineage: Bacteria > Bacteroidota > Bacteroidia > Bacteroidales > Bacteroidaceae > Bacteroides. The sequence continues at coordinate 3,150 of CAZKNB010000108.1, read as the reverse complement.
ACTGATATGACAACTTGGCAGACTGCACGCCTCTGCGCGCTCTCACGCCTGCCTCTCTCTGTCAATCCTTCAGCCCAGACGACACGATTCGCCGCAGAGCGCCACTACACTCTCGCGATGGGTGACCACGATCACCGTGCGTCCGCCGAGCTCCGAGGCGAGTCGTGCCATCAGAGTCCGCTCCGTCTCCGGGTCGAGCGACGATGTTGGTTCGTCGAGCAGAAGAAGCGAACCGCTTCTCAGCAGTGCGCGCGCTATGGAGATTCGCTGAGCCTGACCCTCGCTGAGCCCCACTCCGCCCTCGCCGCAGCGCGAGTCGAGACCCTCCGGCAGCTCCATGACGAAGTCCGCCACAGCCACGTGGAGCGCATGACGCATCTCCTCGTCGGTGGCGTCGGCCCTGCCCAGCAGCAGGTTCTCGCGGATAGTTCCGCTCATCAGGGTATTCCCCTGCGGCACGTAGACCAGGTTGCAGCGCGTGCGGGGCGACACCTCCACCCTCTCTACATTATTATATATCTCAATCCGTCCGCTGTCGGGCGAGATAAGCGCCATGATAAGTCGCATCAGGGTACTCTTCCCCACCCCGGTCTCGCCCACCAGAGCCGTCAGCGTCGACGGTCGGAAGTCGTGGGAGAAGTTGTCGAGCACCCTCTGTGCGCCGTCGGGATAGCCGAAGCTGACACCCTCGAAGCGTATGCCCACCTCGCCGCCAAGCCTGAGGGCATCGCCCTGCTCCTCGGTCGGAAGCTCCATCAGCTCCATCACTCGCTCCACCGACGCCATCGAATGGGCTATCGTAGGCACCTGGCGCCCCAGTTCAAGGATAGGTCGCTGCACCTGCACCACCAGCTGCAGGAAGGCGGTCATCATACCGAAGGTGACGGCGCCACTCTTCAGTCCGAAGATTCCCCAGAGGAAGGCAGCCGCATAGCCCGCCATAAAGCCAGCCTGCACTATGCCGCGCGAGAAGAGGCTGAACCTCATCCTCGCCATCACCTGCTCGCTAAGCCTGCTCTGCAGGGATGCCAGTTCGCCCACGCTGTCTGAAGTTCTCTCCAGCGAGGCAATCAGGAGTCGATGCTGAATATGCTCCTGAACGTGCGCCTGCACCCGGCTGTCGGTATTGCGTATCTCGCGCGTCAGTCGTCGCATCCGCGACATATAGACCTTGCTAAGCAGAAAAGCGGCGGGCATGATGAGCACCACCGTCCACGCCAGCGCCGGCTCGAGCATCAGCAGGAAGCCAAAGGCGGCAGCCAGCTGCACCAGCGCCACCAGCGTTGTCGGGAACGAGCTGCTGACCGTAGTCACAATCACCCTCACGTCCTCCTCCAGGCGGTTAATCATATCTCCCGAGTGGAGCTCGTTGCCGAAGCACCAGCGGCTCTCCATCAGCCTCTTGAAGAGGCGTCGGCGCACGCCGTTGCTCATCCCGATCTCGTTCTTCGTGCCAATCCTGACAGAGGTCAGACTGCAGACAATCTGCACCACCATCAGCACCAGAAGCGCAGTGACATAGGTCGCCATCCTCCCCTCGGAGACACCCGTAGCGATGTCCACCAGCCGTTTGCTGACGCCGACGAAGCCCAGCGAGGCAACGACACTCGCCACCCCGATGACGCTGTTCACAACCAGCGCCAGCCTGTAACCGCGCGACATCTCGAAACAGCTCCTGATGCACGCCCAGAGTCCCTTTTGCTTAGAGTTTGTCATGCGCCACAGCCATTACTCCCGTATAAACATATCTCAGGTAGAACGAGGGCACGTGGTTCGGCACCACGCGCATCAGCTCCTTCAGCCTCTTTGTCATAATCATAAATGAGTGAGCCTTGCCGGCGAAGTAGCCCGCGGGACGCTCGGTAACCACCGGCGAATACTGGCCGAAGTTGCCATCCTTCAGGATCATCTTCAGCACCTCGGCAGCGCGCTCCTTGAAGTCGACGTCGTAGAAGGGGCAGCACTCCTCGGGCAGTCCCAGCCACTCCACCACGATGCAGCCGAAGATTTTCCACGGCTCCGTCTGTCCGAATGTCAGCAGCCTCTCGCCCAGCAGATTCTCGTTGATCTCTCCGTGGTAACGATAGAGATGGCGCGCCCAGTCGCACAGCTGGCGGAGACCTACGCCCCCGGTCAGGAAGTGGTGCCAGGCATGATGGAAGATGAAAAAGGCGTTGAAGGTCACCGGTGGCAGCGTAACGCTTTGTCCCTCCAGGACTATCTTTTGGCAATCACGGCTCTCCATCTCGCCGCTCCACCAGAGTCGGTAGTCGCTATTGCCGAAGAGCCTCTCCAGCTCATCCACCTTGCGGTGCACCTCCACCTCGACCCCGTCGAGAGTCGTGTGCCAGTGCTTATCGCTCACCAGCCCCTTGGCGTCCGAGCCCACACGGCGCAGAGCCTCGCAAGCCTCGCGATACCTTTCGGGACCCACATAGAGGTCGATGTCGCCACACATACGCAGCTCCGGCACGGGATAGCTTGAGGCGGCGCCCTGTCCCTTCAGCAGCACACTTGCGATGCCCGCCTCCTCCAGTGTCGCCACCGTCTTTGCCAGCACGGTGTTCAGCTGACGGTGGGAGTGCTGATTGGCCACAATCATGGCGTGGAGCTTGCGAATCTCCGCCTGCTCCAGTCCCAGCGTCTCAGCGTTCTCCAGCAGCGCATTAGCCACCAGGCAGTTCAGCGACTGCATCCGGGCGATGCGCATCACCCTCTGCAGCTCCTCGTCGGTGAGCCTCATCCCCTCGGGAAGCGGTGTTCCCCAGAGGGCATATCTTAGCAAAGCGAAAAAGCTCTTCATCGTGCCATTCCCGCTTTAACCCATTCGCCGCTAATCTTCGCAGCATCCGTCAGTGCTCTTTCGCGCTCAATGCCATAGTGCTCCACGAGCAGGTCGGCCAGCAGGTCGTTGTCAAACTCGCGGCCCTCAATCTCCTTCCAGAGCATCGCAGCCGAGTCGTTCAGTGCGAACATTCGGTTCAGGTTGACCTGTCCGAGTCCCTCACCACTAACTATATATTCGCTGCCCACGCGGCGCAGCACGAATCCATCAATGATTTTCATACTTTAGTTTATTATATGTTATGCAGTTGTTATATCATATCATTAGCCATGCGGTATCATAGCGGTCGCTATACATAGCGACCC
>CAZKNB010000107.1:0-5630 GCA_964554075.1 uncultured Bacteroides sp. | reverse complement strand
CACTTTGTCGGGGTGTCCTTCTGACACCGATTCGGATGTGAATAAGTATCCCATATGTTTCTTTTATCTTTTTTATTTTAAATGGGTTCAAAGGTAGCAATCCTTTCAGAAAGTACCACTATTTCTCCCTGATATTTAACATAATATTCCTCATTGTCTGCTTCAGCACGGGGTGGACGAGCTCCGGAGCAATCTCCGCTAACGGCTCCATGACGAAGAGTCGCTCGTGCATGAAGGGGTGGGGAAGTGTCAGCTCTGGTGTCGACAGAACCGTGTCGCCCACCATCAGCAGGTCTATGTCGATGATGCGGTCGTGGTAGACACCATCCTTCGACTTCGCCGTGCGGCCCAGCTCACGCTCAATCTGCTGCGTGGCTGCAAGCATCTCCATCGGCTCCATGTCGCTCTCCACCTCGGCGGCAGCGTTCAGGAAGCTGTTCTCCGAGCGGAATCCCCAGGGTTCAGTCACATAAAAAGCGGAGAGGGAAGTGACCCTCCCTATCCGCTGCTGTATCATGCTGACGGCGTCGCGGAGGTTCTTCTCCTTGTCGCCCATATTTGTTCCCAGACTCAGATATGTCTTCGTCATGCCACCCCGATTAGTCGATGATGAGCATTGCGTCGCCATACGTTCCGAAGCGGTAACCCTCCTTGAGAGCTACGTCGTAGGCGTTCATCACGTAGTCGTATCCACCGAACGCTGCAACAATCATCAGGAGTGTTGAGAGCGGCATGTGGAAGTTCGATACCATGGCGTTGGCAACGGTGAAGTCGTAGGGTGGGAAGATGAACTTATTGGTCCATCCCTCATACTCCTTGAGGTGTCCGTCGGTGCTGACGGTGCTCTCGATGGCACGCATCACTGTGGTACCCACGGCGCAGACTTTGTGACGGCCGTCCTTTGCGCGGTTCACGATGTCGACAGCCTTGGGGGTGACGAACATCTGCTCAGAGTCGGTCTTATGCTTGGTGAGGTCCTCAACGTCGATCTCGCGGAAGTTGCCAAGTCCGGCATGGAGAGTGATGAAGGCGAAGTCTATTCCCTTGATCTCCATACGCTTCATCAGCTCGCGGCTGAAGTGGAGGTTGGCTGTAGGAGCAGTAACAGCACCCTCGTTCTTGGCGAAGATTGACTGGAAGCGCTCAGCGTCCTCGGGCTCAACGGCACGGTTGATGATGGAGTGGGGCAGCGGGGTCTCACCCAGCGCATAGAGAGCGCGCTTGAACTCATCGTGCGGACCGTCGTAGAGGAAGCGGAGTGTACGTCCACGTGAGGTGGTGTTGTCGATCACCTCGGCCACCATAGAGTCGTCGTCGCCGAAGTAGAGCTTGTTGCCGATACGAATCTTGCGGGCAGGATCGACGAGAACGTCCCAGAGACGAAGCTCCTCGTTAAGCTCGCGCAGCAGGAAGACCTCGATGCGTGCACCTGTCTTCTCCTTGTTGCCGTAGAGACGTGCCGGGAAGACCTTTGTATCGTTGAAGATGAAAACATCCTTATCGTCAAAATAGTTCAGGATATCCTTGAACTCCTTATGCTCAATCTCACCGGTCTTGCGGTGGAGAACCATCATACGCGATTCGTCTCTGTACCTTGTGGGGTGCAAAGCAATCTTATCTTCAGGCAGCTTATACTTAAATTGTGACAGCTTCATATTCTCTCTCTCCTTTATTTATAATGTTTTTAATTTCCTTCTTCTGTTGTTTCAATCTCCTGATGCTTTATCCATTCGCCGAAGTCCATCGGGTCCATGCAGTCGGCCAGACGAACCTCTCCTACGCGTGTACGGATAAGTCCCGTGAGGTGTGCTCCGCTGTGGAGCGCCTCGCCGATGTCGCGTGCCAAGGCACGTATGTATGTACCCTTGCTGCAGACGACGCGGATCTTAATCTCCGGCAGGTTGCACTCCAGCAGCTCAATCTCGTCGATGACGAGCAGCTTGGCCTTCAGCTCCACCTGCTGGCCGTTTCGTGCCAGGTCGTAGGCGCGCTCTCCGTCAATCTTGCAGGCGCTGTAGGCGGGCGGCACCTGATGGATCTCACCTACGAAGTTCTTCAACACCTCCTCGACAAGCTCACGCGTGATGTGCTCCGTGGGATAGGTTGCGTCAATCTCATGCTCAAGGTCGAACGACGGGGTAGTGGCGCCCAGCTGAATGGTGGCTACATACTCCTTCGTGTGGTACTGAAACTCCTCTATACGCTTGGTGGCCTTACCGGTGCAGACAATCATGACACCCGTGGCCAGCGGGTCGAGAGTTCCTGCGTGACCCACCTTAAGCTTCTTCACGCCAATACGTTTACAGATATGGTAGCGTGCGTGACCCACTACCTTAAACGATGTCCAGCCAAGCGGCTTATTGAAATAAAGTATCTCTCCCTCTTTAAAATTCATTCTACTTTTTTACAAAAGGCTACATACGAGTGTCACGGCTCCAACCACGGCACAGTAGATAGCGAAATATGTCAATTTACCCTTCTTCACCACATTAATCATCCACTTGCAGGCAAAACATCCCGACACGAAGGCGGCGATGAATCCTACAATCAGGGGCAGAGCGCCGACGCTGGCTGTAGCAGCATCTTCGGCTCCCTTAAAGAGCTTGAGCGCATCGAGCAACGCCTCTCCCAGTATGGGCGGAATGACCATAAGGAATGAGAATTGCGCCAATGTCTCCTTCTTGTTGCCAAGAAGCAGTCCGGTGGCAATGGTAGAACCGGAGCGCGAGAGTCCCGGCATCACGGCACATGCCTGCGCCAGACCTATTATGAAGGCGTCCTTCATGCTGATCTTCTCCTTACGGCGCGGCTTAGCGTAGGCCGAGAAGGCAAGCAGAGCGGCGGTGAGCAACAGCATCAGTCCCACTATTGTGAGTCCCGAGCCGAAGACCTCCTCCACGGTGTCCTTGAAGAAGACGCCAACTATTCCGATTGGAATCATTGAGATGATGATGTTTGCCACGTAGCGTGTCTCGTCGTTCCACTGGAACTTAAAGAGTCCGCGGAAAATCCAGTCAATCTCTTTCCATAGCATCACCAGTGTGCTGAGCACCGTTGCCACATGCACTACGATGGTGAAAGTGAGATTCTCCTCGCCGTCGATGCCAAACAGAGCCGAACCGATGGCCAGATGGCCACTGCTGCTCACGGGCAGATACTCTGTCAATCCCTGCACCAATCCGAGGATAAGTGCCTCAAACCAGTTCATCATGCCTTAACCTCCTCTTTAGCGTCATTGTTAACCTTGAGGTTCCCGGCAACCTTAGCCTCGGCCTGCACAGCCTCACCCTTAGGCTTACGCATCACGGCGTAGATCATAAAGATGAAACCAAGGAAGCAGACCACCGGCGCTACCTTTATTCGGCGCACACTGAAGATGTCCGGCTCAAAAGCCTCTTCGGTACAGATGGGACCGCTCATCAGCAGGAAGCCTATAATCACCACAATCATGCCAGCGGCAAGAAGGATGAAGTTTGTCTTGTCAAAAGCGAATTTCTTTTCGTCAGCCATATACTTAATTCTTTTCTCGTTTAATCACACATAGTAGAGCGCGTCTGCCTTCATCCTCAGATACTTGTTGATTGAGAGGTATGCACAGAGCAGACTTATCACTACACCGAAAACCAGCACGGCGAGAGAGACCTGAACCATCACCTCGGTGGTCACCACTCTCACTATCTCCGGTTCATAGTCGATCAGCGCAAAGGCTCCCGCCAGCAAGATGGCGTCGGCAAGCACACCGGCTATGATGCCGCACCACACATTCCTCTTAAGGAACGGGGCGCGAATGAATCCCCAGCTTGCACCTACCAGCTTCATCGTATGGATAAGGAAGCGCTTAGAGTAGATGGTAAGCCTTATCGTATTGTTTATCAGGGCGAAGGAGATGAACGAGAGCAGCACTGCCAGTCCCAGAAGCGAGAGGCTGATGTTGCGTATGTTGTCGTTCACCATGTCGATCAGTTCGCGCTGATAGAGTATGTCCTGTATGTTGCTATTGCTCTTTATCTCCTTCTCAATCTTCGCTATGCTGTCGGTATTAGCATACTCCGAGCGCAGCTTGATCTCGATTGAGGCGGTGAAGGGGTTGTAGCCGAGGAACTCCTCGGGGTCTGCTCCCATTGCCTCTGTCTGCTCCTTCAGTGCCTGCTCCTTAGAGATATACTCCGTCGACTTCACGAATGGAGCGGCGTCGAGCCTCTTCTGGAGCTTCAGTATGTCTGCCTCGCGCATGTCGTCGCTTATCAGAACAGAGAAGTTGATGTTCTCACGCACGTAGACCGACAGGTTGTTGGCGCCAAGCACCAGGAAGACCACCAGTCCGAGCAATATCAAAACCATTGTCGTGCTTATGCTGGCTGTGACAAACTGCATGTCGAGCCCCGCAATTCTCTTTTTTCTGCTACTCATCTCTATTTTGTTGCTTTTGTCTTGTTAAGACCTTTTCTTGAATACGTAAATCATTGAGCTGCTGCGCTCTTTGTTGCCGAGTGAGCTGAACCATGCCATCACTCCGGTGAACATTCCTCTGAGGAACGGCATCTTGTGACCGGCATACTTCTCGCTGAGCATCGCTATGTAGAAGGCGTCGAACGGCATGGCGTACTTACGTTTCAGCGCGAAGCCATGTTTCGCCGCCAGCTGTTCCATAGAGGCGGGCGTGAAGTGCCACAGGTGGCGCGGCACGTCGTAGGCTGCCCACAAGCTGCCATACTTCTGCGCGTCGTAACTTGTTGGGTTAGGCACCGCCACAACCAGCACGCCGTCATCCTTCAGCAGCTCGCCAATGCGCTCCCATGTCTCGTTCAGGTGCTCTAAGTGCTCCATGACGTGCCACAGCGTGACAGCGTCGTAGCTCTTCTTCTCTAAGTTGCCGTTGAGCTCTTCGGCAGGTTTCAGCTCCAGGCGAAAGGCTCTCTGTGCGAAGTCGCGTGCCGACGGACTCTTCTCTATTGCAGTGACATCCCATCCACGGCTCACCATTGTTGCGGCAAAGTAGCCCGTGCCTGCACCGATGTCGAGCAGTCGGCCGTGGCGTCTGCCTGCCTGACGGCAAACAAGTCGCGCCTTGCGTCCGAGCATGTAGCGGCGCACATGGTGGTAGACCATGTTCACGGGTCCGCGGTGAGTGTCGGAGTGCGATATGTAGTTAGGGGTGTCGTAGTAACGACCTATCTCGCTCTCTGCGGGAAAGCCTTGGGTGAGCATGAATCCGCAGTCGCGGCAAGCCACAACCTCGAATGTCTCTCCCGACACATAATGGTCTTTGCACTCTGTTTTTCGTTCGAGATGAACTCCTCCACACACGGGACAAGCCTTTATTATGAGATTGTTAGTTGACGTTGTCATTACTATTTATATATGATTTAGTACACGTATGTGCACACTATACCCAATTTTGCCGCAAAGTAATAAAAAAAAGAGATGTCAGAGCGAGTCTTAACATCTTTTTTTATTTTTGGTCAAGCAGGAGCGGCGAAAAAAGAGAAGTCCCCCGGCGGGGTTGAATCCGTCGGGGGACTGTTGCTATTAATCAAACGCTAAGCTTTCAGAACCTTAGTCTTTCAGTTTTGCCTTGATGAAGTCGCGGTTCAGGCGAGCGATGTTGCTGATAGAGATGTTCTTCGGAC
>CAZKNB010000106.1:0-5651 GCA_964554075.1 uncultured Bacteroides sp. | reverse complement strand
TTCCGGGCTCGGTAGAGCTTGCTAACGCAACGCTGAAGGAGCTTGAGGACTACGATGTAGTGATGTGGGAGAAGCACGGCGTATTCGCTGTCGATGTAGACGCTATGGCTGCATTCGACCAGGTTGACGTGCTCAACAAGTCTGCTCTCATCTATATCGCCGCTAAGAACATGGGCTTCGAGCCTGAGGGTATGAGCGACGCTCAGATGAAGGAGATGACTGTTGCCTTCAACCTTCCGAAATAATTTCAGAGGAGAACAGTAAATATATACTGACCGACTCCGCCTGGTGATGCGATATCGCTAGGCGGAGTTTTTTTGTTTTCAGATATATGGATGTTGCCGGTGGGGGATGGCCTGGCAGCTTTAGCTATTGAGGTATTTTGATGGTGAGCATCCCACCTTCTCCTTGAAGTATTTTGCGAAGAAGGATTGGTTGGCGAAGTTGAGCATGTCGCTGATCTGCTGCATGGTGTAGCGGCGGCTGTTGATGAGCGCCTTGGCCTCGAGTGTGACGTAGTCGGAGATCCATTCGCCCGCCAGACGTCCACTGACAATCTTGACCACCTGCGACAGGTATTTCGGAGTCACGCAGAGCTGGTCGGCATAGAAGGAGATGCTGCGCTCACGGGTGTAGTTCTCCTGCACACAGCGCATAAACTGCGTGTAGAGCTCCTGATGGCGAATCTTGTTGGTGGCTGAGGTGGCCTGATCGTCGTTGTTGCTGAGCAGATAGTGGTAGGCGTTGTAGGTGATCACCTGCATGTAGCCCATGACGGCGCCGCGGCGGAACTCATTGTCGCTCTCCAAGATCTTCTTCTTCATCAGTCGATAGAGGGTGAGACACTCGTCGAAGGCCTGCTGGCTCATGTGGCAAACGGGGTTGGTGCGCAGCTTCTGCTGCAGTGTGATGGTGGCGTCCACCTTGTCGTTTATCTGGAAATAGTTGTCGTTCCATGCCATGGCTGCCACTCGGCAGTCGCTGCTGGCGTCGACAAACTCGCCAATCATTCCCTTGCGGATAAGTATGATGTCGTTGTGGTGAAGCTCAAACTCGCTCAGGTTCAGGCGGAACTTGATGTTGCCCTCGAGGCAGAAGATGGCGACGGAGAAGGAGAGGCGCACGGGGTGTCTCTTCATCCTTTCACTCATCGACGACTGGTCGTTGTCGGCATTATCGATAAGTATAAACTCATTCTCCAAGTTGACGACAACACTGTCGTCGGTGAGCTGCATCAGCTCGATGTCCGGGTATGGAAAATCATTCATCTCTCTGATTGTGTTGCTGTTTCAATAAACGTTTACGGTGCAAATATATGGAAAAATTGTCTATTCTTCCAATATTCTTATCCTTTCGAACAAAATCCTTTTCCATTAGATAATGTCATTTAGCACACATTTAAAGAACTTTGCAGCTTGGAAACTGAAAAATGGGTTTAAATTAGATAAAATTATGCAGAACAGGGTTATTGCTGCTTTGCTCCTCGCAGGACTGATTAGCTCCTGCGGCGGTGGCGTCAAGCAGGAGGAGTATGTGCGCAGCGTTGCACTGACAGCTCCGGTAACAGGTGACAGTGTGCTCTCTAAGAGCTATTCAGGTACGGTTCGTGAAGCCCACGAGGTGAGCCTCGGCTTCAAGACTCCGGGTCAGTTGAAACAGATTTTCGTGAAGGAGGGCGACCGAGTGCGTCGTGGTCAACTCATGGCACGACTTGACGACGTGGACTATAAGCTGGGCGTCGAGGCGCTCCAGATTCAGTACGATCAGCTCAGCCAGGAGGTGGAGCGCGTTCGTCAGCTCTACGAGAAGAAGAGTGTCAGCCAGAACGACTATGAGAAGGCTGTCGCCGGACTCCGTCAGCTGGGCGTGCAGCTCCAGGTGAACAAGAACAAACTGAAGTACACTAACCTCTATGCTCCGGCCGATGCCTATGTCCAGGCTGTCAACTTCTCGCCTGCCGAGATGGTCGACGCCGGTACTCCCGTCTTCACTCTCCTCGACGTTTCGCGTATGGAGGTTGAGGCGGACATCCCTGTGGCTGAATATAATCGTCGCGAGAGCTTCACGGGCTTCAGCTGTACCCTGGGCGGTCGCACCTATCCGATGCACCTGCTCAGCCTCACTCCGCGTGCCGACGGCAACCAGCTCTATCAGCTGCGCCTCGTCTTCGCCGAGAAGACCGGCAAGGAGATTACGTCGGGCATGAACGTGGGTGTATCGATCAACTCGTCGGCTGCCGCAACAGACGCTGCGAAGGGCGTCACTCTTCCTCCCTGCGCCATCTTCAGGCAGGGTGGGGCAGACTGTGTATGGGTCTTCTCGGAGAGCGACTCAACGGTGGCTGCACGCCGCATCGTGGTCGACGGAATGGATGGCGAGGGCCGCGTAAAGGTGGCTAGCGGACTGAGCGGCGCAGAGCGTGTGGTTCGTGCCGGAGTCAGTGCGCTCCACGAGGGCCAGCGCGTCAAGGTGGTCAGTGAGCCGTCGGAATCTAACGTAGGAGGACTGCTGTAATGAAGCGCATAGCAGAGTTTTTCATGTCCCGTCCCCGCATCTTCTGGTCGCTCGTGGCTGCGATAATGATAGCCGGGGTGCTCTCTTTCCTCCAGATGCCTAAGCTCGAGGACCCTGCCGTAGCCGTAAAGCAGGCTATGGTGGTGGCTGTCTACCCGGGCGCCTCTGCCCACGAGGTGGAGCTGAAGGTGGCACAACTCCTGGAGGACGAACTGCGCGCCATGCCGGGCGTCAAGAAGGTTAAGACGGAGTGTTCAAGCGGTATGGCAATGCTTACCGTGGAGTATAAGATGACTGTCCCCGAGAAGGAGATGGAGCAGCGCTTCGACCTGCTCCGCCGCAAGATGGGCGACATCTCGGCTAAGCTGCCTCAGGGCTGCTATTCGCCTATGGTCATCGACGATATGATGGATGTCTATGGCATCTTCTACGCCTTTACATCCGACGGATACGACTATCCCGAACTTTATAAGTATGCCAAATATATACGCCGTGCACTGCTCGAGGTGAAGGGCGTGAAGCGCATCAACATCGTGGGCAACCGCGACGAGGTGATCAACATCGTTCTCTCGAAGGAGCAGATTGCCCGCAATGGCATTCTCCCCACTCAGATAATGGCTGCCCTCCAGTCGGCAGGAAAGACGGTCAACGCCGGAAAGTATCAGACGGGCGACGAACGAATCTCCATGTATGTCAGCTCGGAGAGCCGCGACGAGAAGGACGTGGCAGACATCATGATCCAGACTATGGATGGCAAACGCCTGCGACTGGGCGACGTGGCTAAGGTGGAGCGCACCTATTCCACTCCGCAGCGCAACGGCTTCTTCGTCAACGGTAAGCCTTCGCTGGCCATCTGCATCACGATGGAGAATGATGCCATTGTGCCCGATGTGGGCAAGGCTATCGACGCACGCCTGGCAGAGGCTATGAAGGAGGTTCCGGCGGGCATGACCACCGAGAAGATCTTCTTCCAGCCCGACAAGGTCGACGAGGCCATCTCCTCATTTATGTGGAACCTGCTGGAGTCGGTGGTCATCGTTATCCTGGTGCTCGTCTTCACCATGGGCATCCGCAGCGGACTCATCATCGGCTTCGGACTGGTGCTGACGGTGGCTGTCTCATTCCCAATCCTGCTCTGCTGCGGCACCACACTGCAACGCATCTCCCTCGGTGCCTTCATCGTGGCGATGGGTATGCTGGTGGACAATGCCGTGGTCATCATGGATGGAATCCTTATCGACAAGAAGCGCGGACTGGGTCCGAAGACCTACCTCTACCGCATAGGCAAGAACACCGCCATGCCTCTGCTTGGCGCCACAATCATTGCCGCCTCTACATTTATCAGTGTCTATCTCTCGCCCGATTCGTCCGGCGAGTATGCCCACGACCTCTTCCTGGTGCTCTGTGTCAGTCTGCTTGCCAGCTGGGTGCTTGCACTCGTTCAGGTGCCTGTCTGCGCCAAGTCATGGCTTCCGGCACGCCAGAAGAAGAATCCCGACGGAACGGCGGTGGTGATGAATTCGCCTATGCACCGCTTCGTGCGCCGCATCATCTCGCTGCTCGTAGGCTACAAGACGGCGACAATCCTCTGTGCCTTTGCGCTTCTGCTGCTCAGTTTCTTCGGAATGTCGAAGGTGAAGAACCTCTTCTTCCCCGACTTCAACTATCGTCAGTTCGTGGTCGAGTGTTTCTTCCCGGCTGACACCGATGCCGACACCGTGCGCGACCGCATGCTCGAGATGAGCCGACTGGTGTCAGAGAATCCCGAGGTGGAGAGTGTGGCTGTCAGTCAGGGCTCCGCTCCTGCACGCTATTGCCTGGTGCGTCCGATGACCTCCGGAGGTGATTGCTACGGAGAGCTGGTGGTCGACTGTAAGGACTACGCCACCGTAGTGGAGCAGATTCCGGGCATCCGTCGCATGCTTCGCGAGAAGTATCCCGAGGCATACATCCGCATCCGTAAGTATAACTTCTCAATCTCTACTACTCACACCGTCGAGGTTGAGTTCGCTGGTCCCGACCCCGAAGTGCTCCGCAACCTGAGCGCTCAGGCGGAGGAGATCATGCGTAAGTCAGAATATGTTGACCCCTACTCAGTCCAGAACAACTGGAAGCCGAAGGGCAAGACCCTGATTGCCGACTATTCGCGCCAGGATGCCCTCAGAGCGGGCATTGAGCGCAGCGATGTGGCAAACGCCCTGCAGGCTGCCACCGACGGAATGACCGTGGGTGTGCTCAACGATCAGGACCGCATGGTGATGATTAACCTTCAGGTGCGCAACGAAGATGGAAGCCGCATCACTCGTGTGGGCGACATCCCCGTGTGGAGCACGATGAACGTCCATCTCACCAACGAGGAGCTGCAGTCGGCTCTGGCTGGCGGAAAGGGCATGAGTGAGCTCCAGGATAAGGTGTTCCGCGCCACTCCGCTCAGCAATGTGGCTAAGGATGTGCGCCTGGCCTGGGACGAGGATGTCGTGTTGCGCAACAATGGTCAGCGTGTCATCGAGGCTGAGTGTGACCCGAACCCCGACAACGACCGCGCAACGCCTGCAAAGGTTGTGGCAGACATTCAAGAGGCAGTGGAGGCCATCCCGCTTCCCGAGGGCTATTCAATGCGTTGGGTAGGCGAGGGTGAGATTCAGGGAGAGGCAATCGGCAACCTGATGAAGTACGTGCCGCTCACCATCTTCACCATCCTGGCCATCCTTCTCTTCCTCTTCAACAGCTGGCGAAAGGTAATCCTCATCCTGATGTGCTTCCCCTTCGTCTTCTGCGGCATTGCTCCTGCGCTGCTCATCAGTGGTCAGCCAATGACCTTCATGGCTATCATCGGTCTGCAGGGACTCATCGGTATGATGACCAAGAATGCGATAGTGCTTGTCGACGAGATCAATCGTCTGCAACGTGAGGAGAAGGCTTCGCCCTATACGGCGGTCGTAGAGGCCACTGTGTCGCGTGTACGTCCTGTGCTCATGGCGTCGCTCACCACAATCGTCGGCATGCTTCCGCTGGTGGTTGATCCGATGTACAGCTCAATGGCAATCATCATCATGGGTGGCTTGACAATGGGTACAGTGATCACGCTAGTGCTCCTCCCAATCTTCTACTCAGCACTGTTTAGAATAAAAAGTAGT
>CAZKNB010000105.1:0-5652 GCA_964554075.1 uncultured Bacteroides sp. | reverse complement strand
ACGACATACCGTAGGTGTGAGCCATAGGCAGCATTGATACCACCTTGTCGCCGGCCTTAAGTCCCATCACTCCGAAGGCAAACTCGGTGTTCGACCAGAGGCTGCGGTAGGGGAGCATGACGCCCTTCGAGTAGCTCGTTGTGCCCGATGTATAGTTAATCAGCGCCAACTCCTCGGGGTCGTCGTGATGGTATGAGATATGTTCCTTTCTGAAGTTTTTCGGGTATTTCTTGCCGAACATCTCGTTGAGGTGCTCACGAGCGTAGGTTAGCTTCTCCGAGCGACTCACCAGCAGTGAGAAGTCCGTCATCATGATGATGCCCTCAAGGATAGGCATGGCAGCCTCGTTGAGGTTCTCCCAGATCATGTCGCCAACGAAGAGCAGACGTGCGTCGGAGTGGTTCACAATATTGTGTACGTTGTCGGCTTTAAACTCATGGTTGATAGGTACTACCACAGCTCCGTAGGTCAGTGTAGCGAGGAACGCCACGCCCCAGTGTGAGCTGTTTCTACCGCAAATGGCAATCTTGTCGCCCTTCTTGATGCCGCTCTCTTCGAAGATGATGTGCAGCTTCTCAATTTTGCGTGCCACATCTTTATATTGCAGAGTCGCACCCTTGTAGTCGGTCAGTGCGTCAAGATCCCAGTTGTTCTTAATACTGTTTTCTATGTATTCAATAAACGAATGTTCCATTCAAATTACACAATTAGAGGATTTGTGTGCAAATATAGTTATAATATATTATTAATTTACTATTTCGGAGCCTTTTTGTAAAGGTAGAAGGCGATAAAGGAGTACACCACGTTCGGAATCCACACCGCGATGAGAGTCGGCACGTTGCCGTTCACTGCAAATGTGGAGGTGACGGTCTGGAAGAGGATGTACGAGAAACTCAAAGCCAGTCCGATACCCAAGTACAGTCCGATGCCACCCTTCGTCTTGCGCGACGACAGCGACACTCCGATGATTGTCAGAATGAACGACGCGAAGCTCGAGGCGATGCGCTTGTAATACTCAATCTCAAACTCCTTGAGGTTCGCCACGCCGCGCTTGCGCTGCTTGTCGATGTAGTGGCTCAGCTTGTTGCTTGTCATCATCTCCTGCATGTTCTTCATCACCAGGAAGTCCTGCGGCTCCATGTCGATGATGGAGTCCATCTGCTCACCCTTCTCGATGTGTTCGTTCAGGCCGTCGAGCTCACGAATCACGTAGTCGTAGATGGTCCACTTGTTCACCGCCGTAGTGTCGTAGACAATGCGGCGTGCGGTGAGGTGCGACACCATCTTCTTGTCCTCGAACTTGTCGAGCGAGAATCGGTGGCCCGTCTTGTTGTAGTCCTGATAGTTGTCGATGTAGGCAATCACGCCCGGCTCCAGCTCCAGCTGTATGTTTCGGGCGAAGTTCTGCTTCCTCGGTTTCACATATTTGTCCTCGAAGTTGAGTCGCGTCACGCTGCCGCGCGGAATGACGTAGGAGCCCAGCGCGAAGGTGGCTACGGCGATGATGGCAGCCGAAATCATGTAGGGGCGCATCATTCGCTTGAAGCTCATTCCGCCGGAGAACATGGCTATGATCTCCGAGTTCTCTGCCAGCTTCGATGTGAAGAAGATGACGGAGATGAAGACAAACAGCGGACTGAATAGATTGGCGAAGTAGGGGATGAAGTTCATGTAGTAGTCGAATATAATGGCCTTCCACGGCGCGTTATGTTCGAGAAACTTATCCATCTTCTCATTGAAATCGAACACTACGGCAATCGAAATAATGAGTCCTATGGCAAACAGATAGGTGCCCAGGAACTTCTTTATGATGTACCAGTCAAGTCGCTTTATAAACCTGTTGTTTTTCATTTCTTTCTGAATCGTTTTCTTTCTTACAGTCTCTTGTTGCAGACCTCTTACAGTCTTGTTGACACTCGCTTCACCATCATCGGCTTCCATGTGGCGAAGTCGCCGGCTATGATGTGCTTGCGCGCCTCCTTCACCAGCCACAGGTAGAAGGCGAGGTTGTGGATGGAGGCAATCTGCATGGCCAGCAGCTCCTGAGCGTGGAACAGGTGGCGCAGGTAGGCCTTCGAGTAGAGTGTGTCGACGTAGCTTGCGCCGTCAGCCTCGATAGGTGAGTAGTCCATCTCCCACTTCTTGTTGCGCATGTTCATTATGCCGTCCTTGGTGAAGAGCATTCCGTTGCGTCCGTTGCGGGTAGGCATCACGCAGTCGAACATGTCCACTCCGCGCTCTATTCCCTCCAGAATGTTCACCGGTGTGCCCACACCCATCAGGTAGCGTGGCTTGTCCTTCGGCAGAATCTCGTTCACCACCTCAATCATCTCGTACATCTTCTCCGTAGGTTCGCCCACGGCAAGTCCGCCGATGGCGTTGCCGTCTGCTCCCTTCGATGCCACGAACTCTGCCGACTGCTTGCGCAGGTCGGTGTAGACGCAGCCCTGAACGATGGGGAAGAGTGCCTGAGAGTAGCCGTACTTAGGCTCCGTCTCGTTGAAACGCTTGATGCAGCGGTCCAGCCAGCGGTGGGTCAGTCCGAGCGACTTCTTGGCGTAGTCGTAGTCGGCTGTGCCCGGGGGGCACTCGTCGAACGCCATCATGATGTCCGCGCCGATGGTGCGCTCAATGTCCATCACCTTCTCCGGCGTGAAGATGTGCTTGCTGCCGTCGATGTGTGAGCGGAACTCCGCACCCTCCTCGCGCAGCTTTCTGATGCCGGCGAGTGAGAACACCTGGAAACCGCCGCTGTCGGTCAGCATGGGGCGGTCGAATCCGTTGAACTTGTGCAGACCGCCCGCGCGCTCAATCACCTCGAGTCCGGGACGGAGGTAGAGGTGATAGGTGTTGCCGAGTATGATCTGCGCGTTGATGTCGTTCTTCAGCTCTGTCAGATGGACGCCCTTCACCGTGCCGAGTGTGCCCACCGGCATAAAGATAGGTGTCTCAATCTGGCCGTGGTCGGTCGTGATGAGTCCGGCTCTGGCGTTGCTCTTCGGGTCGTTGTATTGTAGTTCAAACTTCATATACCTTTGTCTCTCTATTTTCTAACCTTTGTTCCTATTTCTTTGCTTCCTTTGTTGTGAAGTCTATCGCGTTGTCCACCTTCTCGTCGGTCAGTGCTATGTCGAGCACCTCCTTGATGTCGCCTACGTAGTGGAATGTGAGTCCGTTGAGGTACATCTCCGGAATCTCGTCGATGTTCTTCTTGTTCTCCTTGCAGAGGATGACCTCCTTGATGCCGGCACGCTTGGCTGCCAGTATCTTCTCGCGTATGCCGCCCACGGGGAGCACCTTTCCGCGCAGCGTAATCTCACCCGTCATGGCGAGGTTGGCCTTCACCTTGCGCTGTGTGAGCGCCGACGCCAGCGATGTCGCCATCGTGATGCCTGCCGACGGACCGTCCTTCGGGATGGCGCCCTCGGGCACGTGGATGTGGATGTTCCAGTTGTCGAACACATCTATATCTATTCCCAGCAGGTCGATGTGCGCCTTCAGGTACTCTAATGCCAGCACTGCCGACTCCTTCATCACGTCGCCAAGGTTACCCGTCAGGGTGAGCTTCGAGCCCTTGCCGCGGCTCAGGCTTGTCTCGATGAAGAGAATCTCGCCGCCCACGGCTGTCCATGCCAGTCCTGTCACCACTCCGGCGTACTCGTTGCCCTGGTACTTGTCGCGGCTGTACTCCTCCGTGCCGAGGTACTCCTTCAGGTCGGCAGGCTTGATGTCGCGCTTCTTGATGCGGCCGTCGGTGGCGTACTGACGTGCTATCTTGCGCAGAATCTTGCCTATCTTCTTGTCCAGCTCGCGCACGCCGCTCTCGCGGGTGTACGACTCGATGATGGTTTCCAGTGTCTCTTTCGACATCTTCACGGCACCCTTCTTCATGCCGTTCTCCTCAAGCTCCTTAGGCAGCAGGTGCTTGCCGGCAATCTCAATCTTCTCCTCGGTGATGTATCCGCTCACCTCAATCAGCTCCATGCGGTCGAGCAGTGGGGCAGGGATGGCGGCGATGTTGTTTGCCGTGGCAATGAACATCACGTTCGAGAGGTCGAAGTCCACATCTATATAATTGTCGTGGAAGGCGGTGTTCTGCTCGGGGTCGAGCACCTCGAGGAGAGCCGACGACGGGTCGCCGTGGCCGTCGGAGAACACCTTGTCAATCTCGTCGAGAATGAACACGGGGTTGGCGGATTCCGCCTTGATGAGTCCGTTCATGATGCGTCCCGGCATGGCACCGATGTAGGTGCGGCGGTGACCTCTGATCTCCGACTCATCGTGTACGCCGCCGAGCGACATACGCACATATTTTCGCTTCAGTGAGTTGGCTATGGAGCGTCCGAGCGACGTCTTGCCGACTCCCGGAGGGCCATAGAGGCAGATGATGGGGGACTTCATGTCGCCCTTCAGCTTCAGCACGGCGAGGTGCTCAAGTATTCTCTCCTTCACCTTCTCCAGTCCGTAGTGATCCTTGTTGAGGGTCTTCTCGGCATTCTTCATGTCGAGGTTGTCCTTCGTGAAGACGTTCCATGGCAACTTGAGCAGCGTCTCCAGGTAGTTGAGCTGCAGGCTGTAGTCCGGCGACTGCGGATTGGTACGCTCCAGCTTGTCCACCTCGCGGTCGAACAGCGTCGCTGTCTCCTCGTTCCACTTCATCTTCTTGGCCTTGGCCCTCATCTCCTCAATCTCGTCCTCGTAGCCGTCGCCAAGCTCATTCTGTATGGTGCGGATCTGTTGTTGCAGGAAGTACTCCTTCTGCTGCTGGTCGATGTCCTCGCGCGTACGCATCTGGATGGACTCCTTCAGCTCTGCCAGTTGCACCTCGCGGGTGAGCTTCTCGAGCAGGCAGAAGGCACGGTCGCGCAGAGAGCTTATGGCGAGCATCTCAATCTTCTCGTCCTTCTTGAAGGGGAAGTTGGCGCAGATGAAGTCAATCATCGCCGGCGTATTGCCTAAGTTCTTCATGGCGAAGATGGCCTCGTTGCCCCTTGCGTCCTCCGAGCTTCTGATGCACTTTGTAGCCGCTTCACGGCACGACTCGAGCAGGGTGGCGTACTCCTCGTCGCCCTTCTCCGGAAATTCGTCCTTCAGGATCTCCACATTTCCGCGCATATATGGCGGAGAGGCTATGAGCCCCTTCAGCTCCGCGCGTGTCATGCCCTGTATGACGGCGGTGATGGACTGGTCGGGCATCTCGAAGACTCTCAGGATGCGACCCACGCTGCCGATGTGGTGCATGTCGTCCCACTCCGGATACTCCACGTTGGAGTCCTTCTGGCAGAAGAAGCCCACTAAGCTTCCCTTCTTGTTCGCCTCGTTCACGAGTTTGAGCGACGACTGACGTCCGATGTTCACCGTGAGGAACACTCCCGGGAACAGCACCACGTTGCGCAGCGGCAGGATGGGGATGAGTTCTGTTCTCTCCAGCACAATCTCCTCGGATGCCTGGTCCGCAGGGATGGATATGTCGGCAATCACGGAGTATTGCGCTTCCGATGTCTCTTGTATGTTGTTTCTTTTCTTCATTATCAACTCTTTGTTCTTCTGGTTACCTTTTTGAGTTAGTCAAGCATAGTTTTCGCTGAGCTTATGCTCAAGTTTGCAAAGTTAATCTATTCTTCTCTAATATTAAAATCGGGAGGCAAAAAA
>CAZKNB010000104.1:0-5661 GCA_964554075.1 uncultured Bacteroides sp. | reverse complement strand
TAATGAAGAAGAAAGTATTATTTATAGATCGTGACGGAACATTGGTCATCGAACCACCGGTGGACTATCAGCTCGACTCCTTCAGGAAGCTCGAGTTCTATCCCCACATGTTCCGCAACCTCAGTTTTATAGCCGAAAAGCTCGACTTCGAGCTGGCAATGGTGACCAACCAGGATGGGCTCGGCACCGATTCATTCCCCGAGAATACGTTCTGGCCGGTGCAGAACTTCATCATCCAGACACTGGCGGGCGAGGGCATCGTCTTCAGCGACGTCTTCATCGACCGCAGCTTCCCTCACGAGAATGCTCCGACGCGCAAACCGCGCACGGGAATGCTCTCAAAGTATATCGGTAACTCCGACTACGACCTCGAGGGCAGCTTCGTCATAGGCGACCGCCCGACCGACGTGGAACTGGCTGCCAACCTGGGTTGTAAGGCCATCCTCCTGCAGAACGACAAGAGCCTGCTCGAGGGTACGGGGCTGGAGGATGTCTGCGTCCTCGCCACCAAGGAGTGGGACCGCGTGGCCGACTTCCTCTTCGCCGGAGAGCGACGCGCCGAGGTGCGCCGAACCACCAAGGAGACCGACATCCACGTCAGCCTGAACATAGATGGCAACGGACATTGCGACATCTCTACGGGACTCGGATTCTTCGACCACATGCTGGAGCAGATTGGCAAACATTCGGGCATGGACCTCACCATCCACGTCAAGGGCGACCTCAACGTCGACGAACACCACACCATCGAGGATACTGCCATCGCACTGGGCGACTGCATCCTTCAGGCACTGGGTAACAAGCGCGGCATAGAGCGCTACGGATTTGCGCTCCCAATGGACGATTGCCTCTGCCAGGTGTGCCTCGACTTCGGCGGACGTCCGTGGCTCGTGTGGGACGCCGAGTTCAGGCGCGAGAAGATTGGCGACATGCCTACGGAGATGTTCCTCCACTTCTTCAAGTCGCTCAGCGACTCCGCCCGCATGAACCTCAACATCAAGGCCGAGGGCGACAATGAGCATCATAAGATTGAGGGAATCTTCAAGGCGCTGGCTCGTGCGCTGAAGATGGCCGTCAAGCGCGATATCTATCATTACGAACTGCCGTCAAGCAAGGGTGTGCTCTGATCTCAGAGTGCGCCCTTCGGCATACATATACATATATAAAGGAACAACAACTAAAGAGAAATAATAACTATGAAACTGATTACCTATTCGATGGTTGCGCTTGCCCTGACGGCCTGTGGCTCGGGCAAACAGAAATCAATCGACCGCAACGCCCTGCTGGAGCGCAACAACCCGCAGGTCAGCGCCTTCGATTCGCTCTCTTCGCTCTCGGTCGGCAACGGCGAGTTTGCCTTTACCGTCGACGCCACCGGTCTGCAGACCTTCCCGGAACTCTACTCCAACGGTGTGCCACTCGGCACCCAGAGCCAGTGGGGCTGGCATAGCTTTGCCAATCCCGAGAACTATCGCCCCGAGGAGTATCTGAAGGAGTTCGACTTCGGCCATGGCCACAAGGAGCTCTACGCCTGCCAGTTCAAGGAGGAGGGACGCCAGAAGGGTGCCAGCGAGTGGTATCGCATGAATCCTCATCGCCTCCATCTGGGTATCATCGGTTTCGAGCTTGGCGAGGGCGTTACGCCGAAGGACATCTCTGCCGTGAGCCAGACGCTCAGGCTGAAGCGTGGCGAGATTGAGAGCCGCTTCGCGCTGGCTGCCGACACCTTCAAGGTGCTGACGGTGTGCCATCCCGAGAGGGATATGGTGGCTGCCAATATCACCGACCGCACTCATGCGGGCATCAATCTGCGTTTCCCATATCCGACGGGCGCTCATGCCGACGACGCTTGCCGATGGGATGCCGACGATCTCCACTCCACCGAGATTGTCCGCCAGACTGCCAACAGCGCCGTGCTGAAGCGTACGCTCGACGCTACGACCTACTATGTCACCCTTCGCTGGCAGGGTAGGGCAGCGCTCAGCGAGAAGCGCCGCAACTACTTCGTGCTTCAGCCGGAGGAGGACAACCTGCAGCTCTCTTGCCTCTTCTCTGCCACCGAACCGAAGGCGGAGCTGCCTCTCTTCGCCGAGACGGAGAGTGCTTCTGTGGCCTACTGGAACAACTTCTGGATGAATGGTGCCGCTGTCGATTTCTCCCACTGCACCGACCCTCGCGCCAAGGAGCTGGAGCGCCGGGTGGTGCTCTCACAATATCTGCTTGCCATACAGTCGGCGGGCAGTGTGCCTCCGCAGGAGACTGGACTGACCTACAACTCATGGTTCGGCAAGTTCCACATGGAGATGATCTGGTGGCATCAGGCTTGGCAACCGCTCTGGGGACACGAGGACCTGCTGGCGCGAACAATGAAATGGTATGACACGGTGGAGCCCGTGGCACGCGAGATAGCCGAGCGTCAGGGCTTCAAGGGTGTGCGCTGGATGAAGATGACCGACCCGTCGGGCATCGAGGCGCCCTCCAACGTGGGTAGCTTCCTCATCTGGCAGCAGCCGCACTACATCTATCTGGCTGAGCTGATCTATCGCGCCAACCCGACCGACAGTGTGCTGCGTCGCTATGCCGACCTTATCAGCGAGACCGCCGACTTCATGTTCAACTTCGCCACCTACGACCCCGCAGGCAAGCGATTCGTGCTGAAGGGCATCATCCCCGCTCAGGAGACTCTGAAGGCTGCCACTACCATCAATCCTCCCTTCGAGCTCTCGTACTGGCATTTCGCCATGGAGACAGCCCAGAAGTGGCGTCAGCGCATGGGGCAGCGCCGCGATCCGGGATGGGATGCGCTGATCGAGAAGCTCTCGCCCCTGGCCTACAATGAGGATTCGCTCTACCTGGCTTCCGAAGATGCTCTCGACACATATAAGGATATTCGTTTCACCAGTGACCACATGGCTGTGTTGGGTGCCCTGGGCATTCTGCCGGCGAACTCCCTGATTCGTGAGGACATCATGAAGAATACGCTCGAGTGGGTGTGGGACAACTGGAACTGGGATAAGACTTGGGGCTGGGACTACCCGATGACGGCGATGAACGCTGCTCGTCTGGGTGAGCCGGAGAAGGCTGTGGGTGCGCTGCTGATGGATAAGCGCACGAACACCTATCTGGTCAATGGCCACAACTATCAGGATGCGCGCCTGCGCTGCTACCTCCCCGGCAATGGTGGTCTGCTGACTGCCATATCAATGATGTGCGCCGGATGGGATGGTTGTAAGGTGAAGAATCCCGGTTTCCCGAAGGATGGAAAATGGGATGTGAGATGGGAAGGATTGAAAATTTTGCCGTAGGCAAAATTTAAGTGTAAAGTAGTAAGTAGAAAGTTTAAAGTGGCCATGCGGACGAATTTTATTTTATTTTCCTGCCTTTTGGCGGCATCGCCGCTCTATGCACAGTATGCAACTGTGAAGGGGGCGGGGGACAGGATTGAGTCGACCAGCTACAACGACCATAAACGGGGGGCGGGGCGACGCCTGAACTATCTGCCGGAGGGCGACGGACTGGTGTGCGTCAATGGCGAAAACCGCTATACACGTGCACTCTACGGCGGCCATACGCCCTGGCGACTCGAGACTAGCGACCGACCGCTCTTCGCCACCTTCGTCAAGGGCGACCATCGCAACCTGCGCTTTGCGCTCCAGACTTCCGACGGGGCTGCTATCCCCCTTGAGGAGTTCGACCGCTGCGAGGCGCGCTACGTGCCCGGAACACGCATCTATCGCCTCACTGACCCACGCCTGAAGGGCGCCACAATCACCATTGCCGTGGTTGCCGATCAGGAGAGTGAGACAGCAGTGTGGCGCTTCACTGCCGACAATCTGCCTGCAGGAGCCACGCTCCTCGGCATCAATTCGCATATCCGCATCCCCAAGCTCTCGCGCAACGGCGACATGGGAGCCGATGCCCCCGGCTGCTTCGACCCCTCGGAAGAGGCTGACGCAGTGGTACAGCGCTTCAGCTGCGCTCTGCCGTCGTCGGGCAATCTCTATGTTGCTGTCACCGACAACACTCTAAGTCAGCTGCCGGACAGCCGCCTGTTCGACCGTGCCGAGGCAGCGCGACGTGAGCTGGCGGGACGCATCGTCATCAATACTCCCGACGCGTTTCTCAACCCCGTGGGCAGTGCGCTGGCGGTGGCTGCCGATGGCGTATGGGGCGAGGAGGAGGTGTGGCTCCACGGTGCCGTAGGCTGGCGAATGCCGCTCAGCGGGTGGCGTGCAGCCTATCTCGGCGACTTCCTCGGATGGCACGACCGCGCCCGTAAGCACTTCGACAACTATGCGGCGAGTCAGGTGACCGACGTGCCCTGCACCATTCCTCATCCCGCCCAGGACTCAACCCTGGCGCTTGCACGCTCGGTGAAGAGGTGGGGAACGCCGCAGTACAGCAACGGATACATCTGCCGCAATCCGCGCCGCAACGACCAGATGCACCACTACGACATGAATCTCTGCTACATCGACGAGCTGCTCTGGCACCTCAACTGGACGGGCGATCTGGAGTATGCGCGGAAGATGTGGCCCGTGCTGACCGCCCACCTCAAATGGGAGAAGCTTAACTACGACCCCGACGACGACGGCCTCTACGACGCCTACGCCTGCATCTGGGCAAGCGATGCGCTCTATTACAGCAGTGGCGCCGTGACCCACAGCACCGCCTACAACTATCGTGCAAACAGCATGGCGGCCATGATTGCCGAAAAGATTGGTGAGGACCCGACGCCCTACCGCCGTGAGGCTGCGAAGATTCTCGCCGCGCTCAACTCCACGCTCTGGCTCGACAGCGAGGGCCACTGGGCTGAGTATCGCGAGTATCTGGGTCATAAGCGCACCCACAGCGACGCGGCAGTCTGGACCATCTATCATGCCATAGACAGCGACGTGGCCGACCCCTTCCAGGCCTATATGGCGACGCGCTACGTGGACACCCACATCCCTCACATCCCCGTTGTGGTGTCGGATGCAGAGAGTGGCAACAGTGGCTTGGAGAGCTATGAAGCGCTGAAGGCGGAGGTGAACTCCGGCAGCTACGCCACCATCTCCACCACCGACTGGATGCCCTATTCGTGGAGCATCAACAACGTGGCTTTTGCCGAGGTGATGCACACCGCCCTGGCCTATTTTGAGGCGGGTCGTGGTGCCGAGGGCTATAAGCTGCTGAAGAGCTCGATGCTCGACGGGATGTATCTCGGTGAGAGTCCCGCCAACTTCGGTCAGATCAGTTTCTACGATGCCGCCCGTGGTGAGTGTTACCGCGACTTCGGTGACCCGCTGGGAGTGGCTTCGAGAGTCATCATTCAGGGTCTCTTCGGCATCACTCCCGATGCCCTCAACCGTCGTCTGACGCTTCGTCCCGCCCTGCCGCAGGAGTGGCCCTATGCCTCTCTCCACACCGCCGATGTCAACTTCGACTACAGCACGCCCGATGCCACTCATTCGCTCTACACCGTCAGCCATTGTCTTCAGAATGTCGACACTCTGGAGATGAGGGTTCCTGCGGCGTGGAGTGAGGTGAAGAGTCTCACCGTCAATGGTCGCGAGACCGCATGGCATGTGGTTTCTCCGTCGATCACCACTCCCACAATCTCCTTCACCGTCGCTGCTGCGGAGGGTGAGGAGCAGAGGATAGAGATAGAGTGGGGCGGCG
>CAZKNB010000103.1:0-5662 GCA_964554075.1 uncultured Bacteroides sp. | reverse complement strand
GCTAAGTCATCCCAGAGGATTGCAGTCAGCGAGACGGCAGAGGCTATCAAGATATCTACAGGAGTGATGAGCGCCTACATTCCGCGCAGCGGAGAGGCGATAATCGACTCGCTCCTCTATGGCGACGTACGTGTTGCCGAGCGTGGCCGACTGGTCTGCTCCACTCAGAGTCAGCCCCTCGCAGAGGGCGTAGACCAGCTCACCTTCAAGCACTACACAAGCCGCGTGAAGAGCGTCAGCGTGGAGCGTGCAGGCGATGTGCGTGCCCTCGTCAAGATTGAGGGAATGCATGCTGCAGCCGATGGGCGCGAGTGGCTGCCGTTCACCGTGCGCCTCTACTTCTATGCGGGCAGCAATCAGATACGCATGGTCCACAACTTCATATATAATGGCGACCAGAACCTCGACTTCATCAGTTCGCTGGGCGTACGCTTCGATGTGCCTATGCGCGAGTCTCTCTACAACCGTCACATAGCCTTCTCTTGCGGCGACGGCGGCGTGTGGAGCGAGTCGGTTCAGCCCTTGGCGGGACGTCGCCAGCTGGCTCTTGAGGGAGCAGGAAAGGGCGAGGCGGTGAACTTCGAGCGCATGCAGGTGGCAGGCGAGAGGGTTCCCGAGCGCAGCGCCTTCAATGAGGCGGGACAGACATTGCTCTCTGAGTGGGCTTCGTGGGACGCTTTCCGCCTCTCGCAACTCTCTGCCGACGGATTCTCAATACGCAAGCGTGCCAACGCCAACAACCCCTGGATTGGTACCCTCTCGGGCAGCCGCGCCACGGGTTACACCTTTGCCGGCGACATCACCGGCGGTCTGGCTCTCTCGATCGACGACTTCTGGCAGGCCTATCCATCGTCAATGGAGGTCAAGGGTGCCCGTAGCCAGAAGGCAGAACTGACCGCATGGCTCTGGAGTCCCGAGGCTGAGCCTATGGACCTGCGCCACTACGACAACGTGGCTCACGGCCTGAACGCCAGCTACGAGGATGTTCAGGAGGGCATGAGCACACCATACGGCGTCGGCCGAACATCATCGCTGCTCATCGTTCCGCAGGGAGGATATGCAGGCAAGGCCGACTTCGCCCAGCGTGCCGCGCTGGCCACGGAGAAAAGCCTGGTGATGGCCACTCCGGAGTATATGCACGACTGCCGCGCCTTTGGCGTCTGGAGCCTGCCCGACAGCTCAAACGCTCTCCGCGCAAAGGTGGAACAGCGACTGGAGGATTACATCTATCTATATAAGAAACAGATTGAACAGAACCGCTGGTATGGCTTCTGGAACTATGGCGACGTGATGCACGCCTACGACCCCGTGCGCCACGAGTGGATGTACGATGTGGGCGGATTTGCCTGGGACAACACCGAGCTGGCATCCAACATGTGGCTCTGGTACGACTTCCTGCGCACAGGCCGTGCAGACATCTGGCAGATGGCAGAGGCCATGGCGCGACATACATCGGAGGTCGACGTCTACCACATCGGTCCCAACGCCGGACTGGGCAGCCGCCACAACGTGAGCCACTGGGGCTGCGGAGCCAAGGAGGCACGCATCAGTCAGGCGGCATGGAACCGCTTCTACTACTATCTGACCACCGACGAACGCAGCGGCGACCTGATGAGTGCGGTGACCGATGCCGACCAGAAGCTCTACGAGATTGACCCTATGCGACTGGCTCAGCCTCGCGACCAATATCCCTGCACCGCTCCGGCTCGTCTGCGCATCGGACCCGACTGGCTGGCCTATGCAGGCAACTGGATGACGGAGTGGGAGCGCACCGGCAACACAGCCTATCGCGACAAGATAATGGCGGGAATGAAGAGCATCGTGGCTCTGCCCAGCCAGATCTTCACCGGTCCGCTGGCGCTGGGCTACGACCCCGCAACGGGAATCATCACCACCGAGTGCGACTCCACACTTCAGACCACCAACCACCTGATGACCATCATGGGCGGATTTGAGGTGATGAACGAGCTGATGCCGATGATGAACTATCCCGAGTGGAACGCTGCATGGCTCGACCATGCTGCACGCTACAAGCAGATGGCGCTGAAGATTCGCAAGAATCGCTTCCGTGTGGCTCGTCTGATGGCCTACGCTGCCTACTATAATCGCGACGAGAATATGGCACGTGAGGCATGGAGCGACCTCTTCGGACGCCTGGAACATACTCCTGCACCGGAGTTCAGGATTGAGAAGGTTCTGCCTCCCGAGGTCCCCGCTGCAATCGATGAGTGCGCCACAATCAGCACCAACGATGCCGCCCTCTGGAGTCTGGACGCTATCTATATGCAGGAGGTCATTCCGCAATAATATATGTTTATGACAGAGTCCCGTCCCGACCCTGTGGAGAGGATGGGAACAAATGATATAGCCACAAAAGAGAGAGAGTATGGAATTAACCGTTTATAAAGCCTCGGCAGGCTCCGGCAAGACATTTACGCTTGCCGTGGAGTACATCAAGATGCTGGTTGAGGACCCGAAGGCCTACAAGCAGATACTCGCCGTCACCTTCACCAACAAGGCCACGGCGGAGATGAAGGAGCGCATCCTGAGCCAGCTCTATGGCATAGCTCAGGGTGACGCTGCATCCGATGCCTATCTCAACCGACTGATTGAGCTGACGCAGCTGGATGCAGAGACGATACGCAGCCGTGCACGCGAGGCACTCAGCAACCTGCTTCACGACTACAGCCGCTTCCGTGTGGAGACCATCGACTCCTTCTTCCAGTCGGTGATGCGCAACCTGGCACGCGAACTCGACCTCAGCCCCAATCTGAACATCGAGCTTAATGCCAACGATGTGCTCAGCGATGCCGTCGACAGCATGATGGAGAAGCTGGGACCCACGTCGCCCGTACTCGCCTGGCTGCTGGAGTATATCAACGAAAAGATTGGCCAGGATAAACGCTGGGATGTGGCGAACGAGATAAAGGCCTTCTCCAAGAACATCCTGGACGAAAGCTACATCGAGAAGGGCGAGGAGATGCGACGCAAGATGCGTGAGCAACCTCAGCTGGTGAAGCACTATCGCGAGGAGCTTGAGGAGATCCGCACGGCTGCCCTCGACCAGATGAAAAGCTTTGCCGACCACTTCGACGAAGAGCTTGAGGGACACGGCTTTACACCCGAAGACTTAAAGAATAAGTCGAAGGGAATAAGCAGCTATTTCCGCAAGCTGGCAAATGGCAATCTGGCCGACGACATACGCAATGCTACGGTGGAGAAACACCTGGAGAGCTCGGCAAACTGGGTGACCAAAGGGTCGCCGGACGCACGCGCCATCATTGCCCTCGCTGAGGATAGCCTGATGGAGACACTGCGCCAGGCAGAGGAGATGCGACCGCGCAACAACCGCATCGTCAACAGCTGCGACCTCTCCACCCGCCACCTCTACAAGCTCCAGCTGCTGACCCATATCGACGAGGAGATGCGAAGCCTCAACCATGAGTCCAACCGCTTCCTGCTCAGCGACACCAATGCGTTGCTCCACAATCTGGTGAAGGAGGGCGACTCCTCGTTCGTCTTCGAGAAGATTGGAAGTAACATACGCAACGTGATGATCGACGAGTTCCAGGACACCAGCCGGATGCAGTGGGGCAACTTCCGCCTGCTGCTGCTCGAGGGACTCTCGCAGGGCGCCGACAGCCTTATCGTGGGCGACGTGAAGCAGTCCATCTATCGCTGGCGCAACGGCGACTGGCAGATTCTCAACAGCCTCAACAATCGCCTGGAGAGCTTCCCTATAGTGACGCGGACGCTGAAGGTGAACCGCCGAAGCGACAGCCGCATCATCAGCTTCAACAACAGCGTCTTCGAGGCTGCCGTCAACCATCTGAACAACCTCTACCGCGAAGAGCTCGGCCACGACTGCGACCCGCTGCTGAAGGCATATTCCGACGTGGCGCAGGAGTCGCCAAAGAGCGACCGTCGAGGCTACGTCAAGGTGGAGTTCGTGGAGCCGGACGAGGAGTTCAGCTACGACGAGACCACGCTCCACAGGATGGGCGAGGAGGTGAGACGCCTGACAGACTCCGGCGTGCGCCTCAACGACATCGCCATACTCGTCCGCAAGAACAAGAACATACCGCCCATTGCCGACTATTTCGACAAGGAGCTACACTATAACATCGTCTCCGACGAGGCATTCCGTCTCGATGCATCGCCGGCAGTCTGCATGATGGTCGACGCCCTGCGCTACCTCTCTACGCCTGCCGACACCGTGGCTCTCGCCTCGCTGGTGACCAGCTACCGCATCTACGCGGAGGGCTACGTGGAGAACATCGACGACCTGCTGCGCCGCGACAACCTCAGCGACCTGCTGCCGCTGGAGTTCACGGAGAGTGTCGACAGGCTGCGTCTCATGTCGCTCTACGACCTGCTCGAGGAGCTGTTCGTCATCTTCCGCATCGAGCGCATAGCCAATCAGGAGGGCTATCTCTTCGCCTTCTTCGACGCCGTGACCGACTACTTGCAAACCAACTCGTCGGAGCTGGAGCGCTTCATCAAATTCTGGGACGAAACCCTCTGCAGCAAGACAATCCCGGGCAGCGAGGTCAACGGCATCCGCATCTTCTCAATCCATAAATCCAAGGGCCTGGAGTTCCACACGGTGCTGATTCCCTTCTGCGACTGGAAGATTGAGAATGAGACCAACAATCAGCTCGTCTGGTGCGAACCCCGTGAGATGCCCTTCAACGAGCTCGACCTCGTGCCGGTGAACTACTCATCGACGATGGCGGCGTCCATCTATCTCAACGACTATCAGAAGGAGCGCCTGCAGCTGTGGGTCGACAATCTGAACCTGCTCTACGTGGCGTTTACCCGTGCCCGCTCAAACCTCGTGGTATGGTGTCGCGACGGACAGCGCGGAACCATGTCGGAGCTGCTCAGCGCAGCGCTGCCTATGGTCCGCCGCAAGCTGGAATGCCAGGACGAGGAGGACTCGCTGTTCGAGTGGGGCGACGTGGTGGCGTCCGGCCAGAAGCGCGCCGAGCAGGCATCGAACAAGCTCACCATGGTGCCCGAACGCTGTCAGGTGAAGATGGTCTCAATGAAGCACAACGTGGAGTTCCGTCAGTCCAACCGCTCGGCAGACTTCATCAAGGGAGTCGACGAGAAGGATTCAGACATGCGCTTCATCAACCGCGGACAGCTGCTCCACACCCTCTTCTCAGCCATCGCCACCAAGGCGGACGTCGACGGAGCCATCAGCCGACTCCTCTTCGAGGGCGTGATTGGTGCCGATGAGGTCGACGAGATAGCCGCACTGACCCACAAGGCGCTCCAGACGCCCGAGGTGCAGGAGTGGTATTCGGGACGCTGGCGACTCTTCAGCGAGAACGCCATCATCTACCGCGAGAACGGAGCGATGGAGACACGCCGCCCCGACCGAGTGATGACCGACGGCAAGAGGGCAGTGGTGGTCGACTTCAAGTTCGCCCATCCGAAGGCAGAGTATGTCAGCCAGGTGCAGAGCTACATGGATCTGATGCGCCGCATGGGCTACGAAGAGGTAGAGGGATACCTCTGGTACGTGGATCGCGGCAGCGTGGAGCGCGTGGCAGAGAGATTATTATAGGTTTTTAAAGAAAGAAAAAGAGTAAGATATATATGGAGACATTTCTGAAACTGGTGGCAGAAGACCTGCACAGCAAGCTGGGCGACG
>CAZKNB010000102.1:0-5739 GCA_964554075.1 uncultured Bacteroides sp. | reverse complement strand
GCTTTTTTTCGTTTATAGAAGAAAAATAAAATATTTTGTTCTGATATTGCTGATTATATGAAGTTAAAGACCACGACACAGGCCAGCCTGATTGTGACATTTCGCTGCAACGCGAAGTGCAACATGTGCAACATCTGGCAACACCCGACACGTGCGGAGGAGGAGATTGACCCTTCCGTGTTCGAGAAATTGCCCGACGGACTGCGCATCAACATCACCGGCGGCGAAGCTACCATACGTAAGGATATAGACCGCATATTCGAGACACTATATAAGAAGTCGGCATTGCTGGAGCTCAGCACCAACGGATATAACACAGAAACGATTGTGGCTCTTGCGAATAAGTACCCGAACATCCTGATTCGCGTGAGCCTGGAGGGACTGCCCGCCGTGAACGATGCGAAGCGCGGACTCCACAACGGTTTCGACCACGCTCTGCGCACCATGCTGGAGCTGAAGAAGACAAAGTGCCGGAACATTGGCTTCTCCGTGGTGGTGTCGCCGGACAACTACGGCGACCTGCTGCACCTATACGACCTGTGCGTGGCACTCGACGTGGAGCTGGCTACGTCGGTCGTACACAACTCATGGTATTTCCACAAGGAGGACAATGTGATTACCAGTCCGGAGGCTCTGCGTCAGCACGAGCTTTTCGTGCGTGCGCTGCTCTGCTCCAGACGTCGCGGACTGCGCAAGAGGCTGAAGGACTACGGACGTGCATACTTCAACCGCAGCGTGCACTGTCGCCTGCGTGGCGACACATCGGACTATCGTCCGCGCTGTGGCGCCCTGAGCGACTTCTACTTCATCGACCCTCAAGGCAATGTGTCGCCCTGCAACGGCTCGGCAGAGGAGTGGGTGATTGGCAACATAAAGGAGAGCAGCATTG
Organism: uncultured Bacteroides sp.; assembly: GCA_964554075.1. Classification (GTDB taxonomy): domain Bacteria; phylum Bacteroidota; class Bacteroidia; order Bacteroidales; family Bacteroidaceae; genus Bacteroides. The sequence continues at coordinate 4,850 of CAZKNB010000102.1, read as the reverse complement.
AGGAGATTATGAATTCCGAATGTGCCAGGCGTGCCGCCGAACTTGTGGCGAACTGTCGCCGCAACTGTGCGTTCATCGTGACGGAGCGCCACGACATGGTGCGCCGTCCGTGGAAACCCGTCTGGTGGATTCTGAAGAACAAGTGGCGCATCTTCACCGGACGCGACATTGAGTTTTAGCGATGGAGGTGGAGATGAAGAGACGTCTGTTTGTGTTCGGTACGCGTGGCTTCCCCGGAGTGCAGGGTGGCGTGGAGAAGCATTGCGAAGCGCTCTGTCCGCTGCTGACGGAGGATTTTGACGTGACGGTGTTTCGCCGTACAGCCTACGTGAAGCCGATGGATATATATAGAGGTGTACACTTCGTGGATTTGCCGGCTGCCCGCTCCATGCACTTCGAGGCGATGACCCACTCCCTGCTTTGTGCCTTGCGCTGTGTATGGCAGCGTCCGGACGTGGTCCATGTCCACGCCATCGGACCCGGTATGTTCATTCCGCTGTTGCGACTGGCGGGACTTCACACGGTGCTCACCTACCACAGTGCCAACTACGAGCATCGCAAGTGGGGACGCATGGCGCGATGGCTGTTGCGCCTGTCGGAGAGGATAGCCCTTGGCGGTGCCAACCGCGTAATCTTTGTGAGCCGCAGTCGCTACGAGCGTCAGCCTGAGCGGATAAGGCGAAAGGCGACGTGGATTCCTAACGGAGTGGCTGGCATGAAGCGCGTTGCGCATCATGACTTCCTTGACAGCATCGGTGTGGAGCGAGGCAAGTATCTGCTTGCCGTAGGCCGCATCACTCAGGAGAAGGGCTTTCTGGAGCTTGTCCGTGTCTTCCGCAGTGTGGGGAACAGTGAGCTGAAACTCGTCGTAGCCGGTGGGGAAGTGGACGAACGCTATGCGTCGGCTGTGCGCGGCGCAGCCGACGAGAGGGTGCTGCTGATTGGTGCGCAACCGTCGGAGGTGCTCGAAGAACTCTATTCCCACACGGCGTTGTTTGTGCTCCCGTCGCGAAACGAGGAGTTCCCGTTGGTGGTGATCGAGGCGTTGTCGTGTGGCGCACGTCTGCTGCTGAGCGACATGGCTGCCACCCGCGAGCTGTCGTTGCCTGAGGAGTGCTATTTTGCCATGGATGGCGAGGCTGCCGTCGCCTCCGCCATAGAGAGGGCGTTGGCGACGCCTGCACCGAGGGTGGATTTCAATTCAGCCATGTACGATTGGCGTAATATTGCAAATCAAACACTAAAGGTGATGCGAGAATTGTGATAATTTTATAATTTTGTCGCAATTAACGTAACCTGTAGAATAAAGATTGAAAAGAGTTGTTGATATATTGGTGTCGCTCTGTGTGTTAGGAAAGATATTCCCCTGGGCGTTTCTCGTCGTGGCGTACCGCATAAAGCGGGATATGCCGGGGCCGATAATGTTTCGCCAGAAGCGGACAGGACGCGACGGACGGGTGTTCACCTGCTACAAATTCCGCTCAATGGACGTGACGGAGAAAGATGGCGTGCGGGTGGAGAAGCACTATCCGTTTGGCGACTTCATGCGCTCTACAGGCATCGACGAACTCCCGCAGTTCTGGAATGTGCTGAAGGGAGATATGTCGGTGGTCGGTCCGCGTCCGCACATGCTCTCCCACGACGAAAGATTCAGCAGGGAAATACCTTCTTACAGCGAACGCTTTCGTGTGCGTCCGGGAATAACCGGGTGGGCACAGGTGAATGGGCTCAGGGGTACGACAGACCTGAGTCAGGTGAGTCAGAGAGTTGAGCACGACATCTGGTACATAGAGCATCAGTCCATGGCTCTCGACATAAAGATTGCCTTTATGACGATTAAAGTGATGATTAAGGGATGGAGGGGCGATGCGTTGTAAATCAATAATATATTCATTGCTACTTGCGTGTGGATACGCCTCTGCGGCCATGTCGCAGGAGGTGAACTGGCTGGTGGAGTTCGGCGCAGCCCTTCATGGCGGCGACAACACTCCGCTCTGGCAGGCATCCATGCAACAGGGACTGTCGTCTGTGGACAACAACTGCTATGTGCGTGGTGCTGTCTTCTATGCCGACACCCTGAAGAGCTGGCGACTGGAGGCCGGGGCAGACGTGGCTGTCGGCGCAGGCATGACGAGCATATTCATTCCTCAGCAATACTACGTCGGCGTGAGCCGTAGGTGGTATAAGCTGTGGGCGGGAGCACGTGAGCTGTGGGCGCCACTGTTGGACAGTGAACTGAGCAGCGGCGGACTGACATGGTCGGGCAACGCACGACCCATTCCGCAGGTGATGCTCTGCACTCCGGGTTATGTCAGCATCTCGCGCCGTGTGGCGGTTCGGGCGGAGCTCTCCTTCGGATGGTTCACCGATGGCAACTATCAGCAAGAGAATACAGAAAGTCGGTTCTTGTATAACAAGAAGATGAAATATCACCATAAGAGCCTGCTCTTCCGCTTTGGACAGGCAGAAGGTAGGTGGATGTTCGACGTAGGAATGGACATGGATGCCCAGTTTGGCGGCTACATGACGAAGGATGGCGAGACGCATAGCCTTGGCAACGGACTGCGTGAATACTGGCGCGCGCTGACCATGCGCAACGAGGGCGAGGGACTCTACTACAGCGGAAACTCGCTCGGTACGGAGTATCTCCGCCTGAGCTACGCAGCGGAGTGTGGGCGACTGTCGCTCTATCTGCTCAACTTCTTCGACGATATGTCCGGCATGGGCAAGCAAAACGGCATGGACGGATTGTGGGGAGTGGAATACAGCAGCAAGGAGAGCGGTTGGCTCACGGGAGCCGTGTTGGAGTACTATCAGACTACAAACCAGAGCGGACCGCTCCACGGACTGGACGGCACGGTGGTGAACAAGACCGGCGGTGCCGACGACTACTACAACAATGACCAATTCTCCGGATGGGCACACTGGGGACAGACCATGGCGAATCCGTTGCTGCTCTCGCCCGTCTACAACAGTGTCGCTACACTGTCGTTCACCGAAAACAGAGTGCGGGTGCTCCATCTTGGCGTAAAAGGGCAGATAACCCACGACGTAGGCTACAGATGTAGGTTCTCGCACAACCGTTCGTGGGGAACTCCGTTCAAGCCGAGTGTTAATATTAAAAATAATTTTTCTACCTTTGCAGAAATAAACTATATTGCACCGAAACTAAAGGATTGGCACTTCGCCGCGTCGGTGGCTACGGACAGCGGAGAGCTTTATGGCGACAACTTTGGAGTGCAGTTGAAGGTGAAGAAACTTTTTTGCGACAAATAAATTTAGAGAATAAACTTTTATTAATTGTCTAAAATATGAAAATAGCTATTGTTGGAACAGGCTATGTGGGATTAGTGACAGGAACCTGTTTCGCAGAGATGGGTGTCGACGTGGTTTGCGTCGACGTGAACAAAGAGAAAATTGATGCGCTCAATCAGGGTGTAATACCCATTTATGAGCCGGGACTTGAGGACATGGTGCTTCGCAACGCAAAATCGGGAAGACTGAGATTTACCACATCGCTCGAGGAGTGTCTCGACGATGTTGAGGTGGTGTTTAGTGCCGTTGGCACACCTCCCGATGAGGATGGAAGTGCCGACCTGAAATATGTGCTCGAGGTGGCACGTACCATTGGACGCAACATCAAGAAATATACACTGCTCGTCACAAAGAGCACCGTGCCTGTGGGTACGGCAGCCAAGGTGAAGGCAGCCATTCAGGAGGAGTTGGACAAACGTGGCGAGAACGTCGACTTCGACGTAGCCTCCAATCCGGAGTTCCTGAAGGAGGGAACGGCTGTGAAGGACTTCATGAGCCCGGACCGTGTGGTTGTCGGTGTGGAGTCGGAGCGTGCGGAGAAGATAATGACAACCCTCTACCGTCCATTCCTGCTCAACAACTTCCGCGTGATATTCATGAATATCCCGTCGGCTGAGATGACGAAGTATGCAGCAAACTCAATGCTTGCCACACGTATCAGCTTCATGAACGACATTGCCAACCTTTGCGAACTCGTTGGCGCCGATGTCAACATGGTGCGCCACGGCATCGGAGCCGACACACGTATCGGCCGCAAGTTCCTCTATCCGGGCATCGGATACGGCGGATCATGCTTCCCGAAGGATGTTAAGGCACTCATCAAGACAGCCGAGAAGAATGGCTATCAGATGCGTGTGCTTCAGGCTGTAGAGGAGGTGAACCAGTCACAGAAAGAGGTGCTCTTCAACAAGCTCAGCAAGATATACAACGGCAACCTGAAGGGACGCTCCGTAGCAGTGTGGGGATTGGCGTTCAAGCCCGAGACCGACGACATGCGCGAGGCGCCGTCGCTTGTGCTCATCGACAAGCTTGTGAAGGCAGGCTGCAACGTTCGTGTCTACGACCCCGTGGCAATGACGGAGTGCAAGCGCCGCATAGGCGATGCCGTAATCTACGCAAAGGATATGTACGACGCCGTGATTGATGCCGACGCGCTGCTCGTCGTGACAGAGTGGAAGGAGTTCCGCCTGCCATCGTGGACAGTGATACACAAGGCCATGAGCGACAACGTAATCCTCGACGGACGAAACATCTACGAGCGCAAGGAGCTTGCCGAACTCGGATTCCGTTACCACTGCATAGGACACTGATCCGTAGCTGACGCGAAAAGTTAAAGTTGTGGGGAGTTGAGAATTATTTTGATTCACAATTCCCCATCTTCGTTGAACTACATTGTCCTATTTATCTCCCAGAGTGTTTTAATAGTTATAAATAGGTTAAAAATCTTTGCACAAATTGCTTGTCGTAACAATCAATTTGTTACATTTGCCGTGATAAAAAGGCAACAGCGCATGACCTTTTATGCTAAGACATGA
>CAZKNB010000101.1:0-5748 GCA_964554075.1 uncultured Bacteroides sp. | reverse complement strand
CGGTCGACAAGGAGAAAGGCACCATCACCATCTCCGACCGTGGTATCGGTCTGACCGCCGACGAGATTGAGAAATACATCAACCAGATAGCCTTCTCCGGCGCCAACGACTTCCTGGAGAAATACAAGAACGACGCCAACGCCATCATCGGTCACTTCGGACTGGGTTTCTACTCTTCATTCATGGTATCCGACAAGGTGGACATCATCACCAAGTCATGCAAAGAGGATGCGAATGCTATGAAGTGGTCGTGCGACGGTAGTCCTGAGTACACACTCGAGGAGACAGAGAAGGCCGACCGTGGTACCGACATCGTGCTCCACGTATCAGAAGACTGCAAGGAGTTCCTCGAGGAGAACCGTATCCAGCAGCTGCTCAACAAGTATTGCAAGTTCCTCCCCGTAAAGATAGCCTTCGGCAAGAAGAAGGAGTGGAAGGACGGCAAGCAGGTGGAGACCGACGAGGACAACATCATCAACGACACTACCCCACTCTGGACACGCAAGCCGAGCGAACTGAAGGACGAGGACTACACCAACTTCTACCGCTCACTCTACCCGATGTCCGACGAGCCGCTGTTCTGGATTCACCTGAACGTGGACTTCCCGTTCCACCTGACAGGTATCCTCTACTTCCCGAAGGTGAAGAGCAACATAGAGCTCAACCGCAACAAGATTCAGCTCTACTGCAACCAGGTGTACGTGACCGACTCTGTGGAGGGCATCGTGCCTGACTTCCTGACACTGCTCCACGGCGTCATCGACTCTCCGGACATTCCGCTGAACGTATCTCGTTCGTACCTGCAGAGCGACTCCAACGTGAAGAAGATCTCGACATACATCACCAAGAAGGTGTCCGACCGTCTGCAGTCAATCTTCAAGAACGACCGTCCGCAGTTTGAGGAGAAGTGGAACGACCTGAAGATATTCATCAACTACGGAATGCTGACTCAGGAGGACTTCTACGAGAAGGCTTCGAAGTTCGCTCTCTTCGCCGACACCGAGGGCAAGCACTACACCTACGAGGAGTATCAGACACTCATCAAGGACAACCAGACCGACAAGGACGGCAACCTGATCTACCTCTACACCAACAACAAGGAGGAGCAGTACAGCTACATTGAGGCTGCCAAGAACAAGGGCTACAGCGTACTGATGTTCGACGGTCAGCTGGACGTAGCCATGGTCAGCATGCTCGAGCAGAAGTTCGACAAGTCACGCTTCACACGTGTGGATGCCGACGTCATAGACAACCTCATCGTGAAGGAGGATGCCAAAAAGAGCGACCTGGACGAGGAGAAGCAGAAAGCCCTGACAACCCTCTTCAAGGAGCAGTTGCCTAAGGTGGAGAAGGTGGAGTTCAACGTCACCATCCAGGCCCTCGGAGAGAATGCCATGCCGCTGATGATTACACAGAGCGAGTATATGCGCCGTATGAAGGAGATGGCTAACATTCAGGCCGGAATGAGCTTCTATGGCGACATGCCAGATGCCTACAACATCGTGGTCAACACCGATCACAAGCTTGTGAAAGAGGTCATTAAGAGCGAAGATGAGAAGAAAGACGACAACAAGTTGGTTCACCAGCTCATCGACCTTGCCCTGCTGCAGAACGGTATGCTGAAGGGTGAAGCTCTCAACAACTTCGTAAAACGTAGCATCGAAATGATTTGAGACTTTTCTATTTGTTAATTTTATAAATACCCCCGGGTTCTGCGTGATGCAGCACCCGGGGTTTTTTGTTTTTACTCGACTAACCAAAATATTTTACTATCTTTGCGGAGATTATATAGATAACTAAACAATTACAGCATACAGAGAAATGAAGAATATCCGAAACTTCTGCATCATAGCACACATCGACCACGGAAAGTCCACCCTCGCCGACCGACTCCTGGAGTACACTAAGACCATACAGGTGACACAGGGACAGATGCTCGACGACATGGACCTGGAGAAGGAGCGAGGCATCACCATCAAGAGCCACGCCATCCAGATGGAGTACACGCTCAACGGCGAGAAATACATCCTCAACCTGATTGACACTCCGGGACACGTGGACTTCTCCTACGAGGTGTCGCGCTCAATAGCCGCTTGCGAAGGTGCCCTGCTCATCGTGGACGCTTCGCAGGGAGTGCAGGCGCAGACCATCTCGAACCTCTACATGGCCATAGAGCACGACCTGGAGATTATCCCCGTCATCAACAAATGCGACATGGCGAGTGCCATGCCTGAAGAGGTTGAGGACGAGATCGTGGAGCTGCTTGGATGCAAGCGTGAGGAGATTATCCGCGCCTCGGGCAAGACCGGTATGGGAGTGGAGGAGATTCTGAAGGCAGTCGTAGAGCGCATTCCGTGTCCGAAGGGCGACGAGAGTGCACCGCTCCAGGCGCTCATCTTCGACTCTGTGTTCAACTCTTTCCGCGGCATCATTGCCTACTTCAAGATTGAGAACGGAGTGATTCGCACAGGCGACAAGGTGAAGTTTTTCAACACCGGGAAGGAGTATATAGCCGACGAGATCGGTGTGCTGAAGATGGACATGGTGCCACGTCAGGAGCTTCGCACAGGCGACGTGGGCTACATCATATCGGGCATCAAGACATCGCGCGAGGTGAAGGTGGGCGACACCATAACACACATTGCCAATCCTTGTTCCGCTGCCATCGACGGATTTGAGGAGGTGAAGCCTATGGTCTTCGCCGGACTCTACCCCATCGAGGCTGAGGACTTCGAGGACCTGCGTGCTTCGCTCGAGAAGCTGCAGCTGAACGATGCTTCGCTGACATTCCAGCCGGAGTCGTCGCTCGCACTTGGATTCGGTTTCCGTTGCGGATTCCTCGGACTGCTTCACATGGAGATTATCCAGGAGCGACTGGACCGCGAGTTCGACATGAACGTCATCACCACCGTGCCTAACGTGTCATACCACATCTACGACAAGCATGGCGAGATGAAGGAGGTGCACAACCCCGGCGGAATGCCCGACCCTACCCTCATCGACCGCATCGAAGAGCCATACATCAAGGCATCTGTCATCACACGTGCCGAATACATCGGACCCATCATGACGCTCTGCCTCGGCAAGCGTGGTGAGCTTGTGAAGCAGGACTTCATCTCCGGCAACCGTGTGGAACTGCTCTACAACATGCCGCTCGGCGAGATTGTCATCGACTTCTACGACAAGCTGAAGAGCATCTCCAAGGGATATGCTTCGTTCGACTACCATCCGGCAGGTTTCCGCCCATCGAAACTGGTGAAGCTGGACATCCTGCTCAACGGAGAGTCGGTGGATGCACTCTCCACACTGACCCACTTCGACAATGCCTACGACATGGGCCGTCGCATGTGTGAGAAGCTCAAGGAGCTCATTCCGCGTCAGCAGTTCGAAATTGCCATTCAGGCTGCCATTGGTGCCAAGATCATCGCCCGCGAGACCATCAAGGCCGTGCGTAAGGATGTGACGGCGAAGTGCTACGGTGGTGACGTCAGCCGTAAGCGCAAGTTGCTCGAGAAGCAGAAACGAGGCAAGAAGCGCATGAAGCAGATTGGTAACGTTGAGGTGCCGCAGAAGGCATTCCTCGCCGTGCTGAAGTTAGACTAAATCAGTAAACAAGAAAAATAAAGCAAAATGAAAAGACTAAATTACATTCTCGCAGCCGGTGCATTGGCAATGATGGCCAGCTGCGGAAGCAAACCCGGCTACGTGATCACCGGAACAGTAGAGGGAGGTCAGGACGGCGACACAGTGCTCCTCCAGGAGCGCGTTGGACGCGAGTTCAACAATCTCGACACAGCTATCATCAAGGATGGTAAGTTCGAGTTCAAGGGTGTGCAGGACAGCACAGTCTACCGCTACATCAGCTGGAGCAATGCCGACGACAAACTCGCCATGGCACTCTTCCTTGAGAATGGCACCATCAGTGTGAGCCTCGGCAAGGAGGATGACTCAGCCACAGGAAGCCCCACGAACGACATCTATCAGCCTATCCGTGCTAAGTTGGCAGAGATTAACAAGCAGTACCACGACGTTGTCGAGGTGCTTCGCAACGACACCACACTGACCGATGATCAGCGTGCAGAGATGACTGAGAAGCTCAACGAAATCGGAAAGAACGAGACTGAGTTCAACATGAGCAGCATGTATGCCAACATTGACAATCCTGTCGGTCTGTTGCTCTTCAAGAGCAACTTCTACGGAATGACTGTTGCCGAGAACGACTCTACGCTCAACCTCGTTCCTGAGAAGTATCAGAACAACGAGGACATCCTGAAGATAAAGGAGACTGTTGCCACACAGAAGCGTACATCTCCGGGTGCCAAGTTCATCGACGTGGAGCTGACCACACCCGACGGCACACCCGTTAAGCTCTCCGACTATGTTGGCAAGGGCAAGCTCGTACTCGTAGACTTCTGGGCAAGCTGGTGCGGTCCGTGCCGTCGCGAGATGCCAAACATCGTAGAGATCTACAAGGCATACAAGGGCGATAAGTTCGAGATTGTCGGCATCTCTCTCGACAGCGATGCCAGCGCATGGACAGGTGCCATCGGCACTCTTGGCATCACATGGCCACAGATGTCCGACCTTAAGGGATGGGAAAACGAGGCTGCCAAACTCTACGCTGTGAACAGCATTCCTTGCACTCTCCTCATCGACGGCGAGGGCACAATCATCGAGCGCGGTTTGCAAGGCGATAATCTTCGTGCAAAGGTTGACGAACTGATGAAGTAATTCAAGTTTCGGATGTTATATCATTTAATAGTCAATGTATTGAGCCCTGCGGCGCTATGGCGGTTTGAAAATTTAGCCCTGCGGCGTTATGGCGGACGCTATACATAGCGTCCGGTCCAATCCTGCATAGCACGTACATCAAAAAACATACATCCGAAACTTAAATGAAGTAATATATAAGCTAAAAAAAAGAAGAGAGGGGGCCGCCAAACGAATGGCGACCCCCTCTCTCTCTTTTTTTTTATCAATATGCGAAGATAGGATACTTCTCCATAGTCTTGTTGACACGTGCACGAACCTGAGCGATAACCTCCTCATTCTCCACGTTGGAGAGGACAGTCTCAATCATCTCGGCAATTTCCAGCATCAAGTCCTCCTTTGCGCCACGAGTAGTGATGGCTGGAGTACCCAGTCGGATACCTGAAGTCTGGAACGCAGAACGAGTGTCGAACGGCACCATATTCTTGTTAACAGTGATGTCTGCAGCCACGAGCGCCTTCTCTGCCACCTTACCAGTAAGGTCAGGATACTTAGTGCGGAGGTCGACAAGCATTGAGTGGTTGTCTGTACCGCCGGAAACGATGGTGAAGCCACGGTCTATGAGCGCCTGAGCCAGCACGGCAGCGTTCTTCTTCACCTGCTTCTGATACTCCTTGTACTCCGGCTGCAAACACTCGTAGAAAGCAACAGCCTTGGCAGCAATGACATGCTCCAGCGGACCACCCTGAATGCCCGGGAAGACAGCAGAGTCGAGCAGCTGAGACATCATCTTTATCTCACCCTTCGGAGTCTTCTTGCCCCAAGGATTAGGAAAGTCATGACCCATCATGATGATACCGCCACGCGGACCGCGAAGAGTCTTGTGAGTTGTTGATGTCACGATATGAGCATACTTCACAGGATTGTCGAGCAATCCAGCAGCGATGAGTCCGGCAGGATGCGCCATGTCGATCATCAGTATTGCGCCCACCTTGTCGGCAATCTCGCGCATACGCTTGTAGTCCCACTCACGAGAGT
>CAZKNB010000100.1:0-5806 GCA_964554075.1 uncultured Bacteroides sp. | reverse complement strand
ATGTAGTGGCAAAACCACGGATAGGACCTGTACCGAAGTTGAACAGGATGATACCTGTGATGATTGATGTCAAGTTAGAGTCGAAGATTGCAGAGAAGGCGTTTGAATAACCGTCTGCCAATGCCTTCTTGACACCCTTACCTGCGCGAAGCTCCTCCTTGGTACGCTCGTAGATAAGCACGTTGGCATCCACAGCCATACCGAGAGCAAGCACCATACCGGCGATACCTGACATTGTCAACGCAGCCTGGAATGATGAAAGGATTCCTAGTGTGAAGAAGAAGTTCAGGATGAGGGCGCCGTTGGCAATCATACCCGGAACGAATCCGTAAGTTACGCACATGTAAATCATCAGGAGCACGAGTGCTACGATGAATGAGAAGATACCTGCGTTGATTGACTCCTGACCGAGTGACGGACCAACGATATCCTCCTGGACGATGCGTGCCGGAGCCGGCATCTTACCAGACTTCAACACGTTCGCCAAGTCTTTTGACTGATCGGGTGTGAAGTTACCTGTGATAACTGAGTTACCGTTAGGAATCTCTGAGTTTACGTTAGGTGCAGAGTATACGTAGTTATCGAGAACGATAGCGATTGAGCGGCCGATGTTCTGCTTAGTCATCTGAGCCCAGCGGCGAGTACCGTCGGAGTTCATCGACATGTTTACACATGGCTTACCGTGCTGGTCGTAGTCGTCTTTAGCGTCGGTGATGACATCTCCCTCGAGAGGAGCCTTGCCGTTGCGCTCAGTAGACTTGATAGCGTAGAGCTCGAAAGTCTGCTTCTTCGGGTCGTACTCGAAAGCACTTACGCCCCACTTCAGACGGAGGTCTTTAGGAAGCTCGGCGAGAACCTCTTTCATAGCGAGGTAACGGTTCACCTCTGCTGTATCCTTAGAGTTAGCATAACCAACCACCGGACCCTGACCGCTTGTGTTAGGCTGGAAGATAGCAAGCAACGGATGCTCTTTCTTCAGCTGAGCGATGTCTGCCTTAGTAGGCTCTTTAGCCTTCTCGCCGCCCTTGAGAGCTGCAGCAAGGCTGTCGGCTGTTGATGCAGAGTTGTCGGCTACCTCAGCTACCTTTGCTGTGTCTGCCACCTCAGCAACGAGTTCAGAAGCGACTGCTGCAGAGTCTGTAGCAGTAGAATCGGCTACCTCCTCAACGGCTGCTACCGCACCTGTTGTCTGGAGAGCGCGAAGTTTTGAGTCTACTGAGTAGAGGTAAGGAACGACCTCCTTAGCAGTGTATGTCTCCCAGAACTCAAGGTTTGCAGAACCCTGGAGGAGTTTTCTGACACGCTCAGGCTCTTTGATACCAGGAAGCTCAACCATGATACGACCCATCTTGTCCTCAAGACTCTGGATATTTGGCTGAACCACACCGAAGCGGTCGATACGAGTACGAAGTACGTTGTATGAGTTCTCTACTGCGGCCTTAACCTCCTCTCTCAAGACCTTCTCGACTTGAGCGTTGGTTGACTTCTGGTTCACTTTGTCCTTCAACTGTTGTGTTGCGAAGATCTCAGCCAGCTGTCCACCCGGAACGAGGCGCTGATACTCCTTCACAAAGAGAGTGATTACGTCGTCTTGGCTACTTTGTGATTGCTTGGCAGCTGTCGCAAGAGCTTGGTTGAAGTTCTCGTCAGTTTTGTTGTCAGCCAGGGCCTTGATGACATCCGGTATTGACACTTCGAGGATGACGTTCATACCACCCTTCAAGTCAAGACCTAAACCAATCTCCATTTCACGGCACTGTTTAAGTGTGTAGTTACCCAACCATACTCTTGTGTTGGCAAGAGAATCCAGGTAGTCCTGCTCTACTTTGGCATCTCCGTTCGCATACTCTTTTGCCTTATTGGTGTAATGGCGAGTAACGAATGAAAACGACAGGTAGAACACACAAACCAAGGTGAGTAATACAGCAAAAACTTTAATAAGTCCTTTGTTTTGCATTTTACTGTTAATTTATGATTGTTACTTTTTAAATTTAATTCTGTCGTATATACAAGCTGCAAATATAGTTTTTTTTCCTTTCCATTCTGTGTTTAAGCTCAATTATTTAGCCCATAGACACATATTTTATCGCCAAATTGTTAATGTTTGACAGATATAACCTACTTTTTGTACACTATTCTTCTCTCTTCTGCTTCTCTATTTGCTTGCGACTATTGTGAAAGTAAATAAAAAAGGCGCACCGCGGTGCGCCTTTTCTCTGTCTTCAGTTCATATTTATTTTCACTTCAGTCCGAGGTTGCGAAGCATAGGTTCTATGTTTGGCTCTGCACCGCGGAAGTTCTTAAAGAGCGTCATCGGATCTTCTGTACCGCCCTTCTCAAGTATGTTGTGGCGGAAGAGGTCGGCTGTCTCCTTGTCGAAGAGTCCGTGCTCACGGAATGCCTCGAAGGCATCGTTGTCGAGCACGTTAGCCCACAGGTAGCTATAGTAGCCTGCTGCGTAGCCGCCAATGATATGGTTGAAGTATGTCACACGGTAGCGCGGAGCAATCTCCGGGATAAGTCCGATGCTGTCCATTGCCTGCTTCTCGAACTCCTGAACATTCACGCCCTCCACCGATGTGAGGTTGTGGAGTTTCATGTCGAGTATGGCTGCGGCGATAAGCTCTCCCATCTGGAAGCCCTGGTTGAAGGTGCTTTGTTTCTGTATCTTTGCGATAAGTGAGTCGGGTATTACCTCGCCTGTCTGATAGTGCTTCGCGAAGGTCTTCATCACCTCCGGCTCCATCGACCAGTGCTCGTTGAACTGCGATGGGAGCTCCACATAGTCGCGCGATACGTTTGTACCCGAATTGCCTTTGTAATGGGTGTTAGCCATCAGTCCCTGCAGTGCGTGACCCAGCTCGTGGAAGAGTGTCTCAACCTCGTCTATTGTCAGGAGCGACGGAGTGTCGCCGACGGGTTTGGTGAAGTTTGCCACGTTGTATATGAGCGGACGGACACCCTCCTGCTCCTCGCGGAAGTTACTCATCCACGCACCGCTACGCTTGCCCGCACGTGGGAAGTAGTCGGCATAGAACACGCCGAGATGGCTGCCGTCGGCATCCTTCACGATGAATGTCTTCACGTCGGGATGGTATGTCGGGATGTTGTTCACCTGTGTGAATGTGATGCCATAGAGCTTGTTGGCACAAGCGAGTGCACCGTCGAGCACGTTCTCGAGCTTGAAGTAGGGTTTCACCTCCTCCTCGTTCAGGTCGTACTTCTCCTTGCGCAGCTTCTCTGTGTAGTATGCCCAGTCCCAGGCCTCAAGCTTCTCGCCCTTGCCCTCCTTGTCCATCATCTTCTGGAGCTCTGCAGCCTCCTCTTTTGCCTTCGGGAGTACATACTTCCAGAGGTTGCCGAGGAACTCCATCACTGTTGCCGAGTTCTTCGCCATAGTGTTCTCCAGTGCGAAGTTTGAGTAGCAGTCGAAGCCGAGCAGATTGGCCTTCTCCAGTCGCAGCGCAATCACCTGCTGAATAATCTTCTTGTTGTCGTTCTTGTTATTGTTGTTACCGCGATTCAGGTAGGCCTTGTAGATCTCCTCGCGCAGTGAGCGGTCGTCGGCATACTGAAGCAGCGGAGTGCGGCTTGCGTTGTGGAGAGTGAAGAGCCACTGTCCCTCTCTGCCGGCAGCCTTTGCCTCCTCGGCAGCGCTCTGCTTGAACCACTCCGGCAGTCCGGAGAGGCGCGCCTCGTTGTCCACGAAGAGCTTATACTCGTTGTCGTCCGCCAGCACATTCTTGCTGAAGCTGATGCCGAGTGTAGAGAGTTCCTTGTTGATGGCGCGCAGACGCTCCTGCTTGTCGGCAGGCAGATTGGCGCCCGAACGGACGAAGCTCTTATAGGTATCGTCCAGGAGTCGGCTCTGCTCTGTGGTCAGTCCTAAGCTCTCCTTCTGCTGATAGAGAGTGTTGATACGCTCAAAGAGCTTCTTGTTGAGCATTATGTTGTCGCTATGCTCCGAGAGCAGCGGAGCGATGCGCATTGAGAGTGCATCAATGGAGTCGTTGGTCTCCGCCTCCTCAAGGCAGAAGAAGACGCCCGACACACGGTCGAGGATAGGAGAGCTGTTGTCGAACGCCACGATGGTGTTGTCGAATGTAGGAGCCTCCTGGTTGTTGGCGATTGAATCGATAATTCTGTTCTGCTCTGCCATTCCCTCCATGAAGGCGGGCTCATAGTGAGCGAACTCAATCTTGTCGAACGGCGGAACGCCGAACTCAGTCTGGAAGTCGCTAAGGAACGGATTGTTATCCGCCTTTGGAGCACATGCGTAAATCATACTGCTTGCAGCTAAAATTGTTAATGAATTCCTTAAGTTCATAAGCTTATATTGTTTGGGGTTCTATTCATTCAGCGTCAGATAGCACCATATCGGATAGTGGTCGGAGGCCTTGATGCTATGGTCCACGGTGCAGTTGTATGCCTTGATGGATTTGCTTGTCAGTATATGGTCTATACGGAAATAGAAGCGGTTACGGTTGTAGGATATGCCAAATCCCCTGCCGGAGCTTACGAAGGCATCCCTCAAGTTCTCGCCGATACGTCGATGGGCGTAGGAGATTGGTGTATCGTTGAAGTCGCCACACACCAGGATATATTTTCTCGGCGAACGCTCTATGACCGCTGCTATGGTGTCTGCCTGGTGCGAACGTATGGCCGAGGCATCGGCAAGCTTGCGAAGCAGGTATTTCGTACCGTTCTCCACCGTCTCGCGGTTACGCTCGGTGAGCATCTCGTGATACATATCCTTGTCCGCCTGCGTCAACTTGTTCGATTCCAGGTGGTTATTGATGAGCATCACTGTGTCGTTGCCCACCTGCAGGTCGTACATCACGGAGCCGTTATTGTTACTCTCATAGTCCACTCTCGACGCAGAGATAATGGGGAACTTCGAGAACAGAGCCACCCGGTTGTTACCCTTTCCCACTGAATGAACATCCCAATACTTATAGTCCTTCATCTGCTCTGTTATCTCTCTGGCAGTGAGATAGCCCTTCGCCCCTTCAGAGTACTCCTGGATACAGATTATGTCGGCACCGCTATTCTTCAGGTACTCCATCACCTCGTTCTTTCCATCCTCAAATTTCAGATCGCCAAACTGCATCGTGTTGTAGGAGAGCAGTTTGATTGTCCCCACCGGCAGCTCCTTTGTCGTGCCGTGCAGCGGAATATATGTGTGTATCGCCCCACCACCAATCAGCATTGCAACCACGGAGAGCAGCGCGTAGCGCCAATACACCAAGAGCCAGAAGAGCACGAACAGCACGTTGACAATGAGGAATATCGGGAAAGCGAGTCCCATGCACGACTCAATGGGATGTGCTGCCGGATGGATATATGGGCTGTATGCCGTAAGCAGGAAAGCGAATGCAAATGCAGCGTTCACAGCCATCACCACATAACCCAACAGAGTTCCTACCTTAAAGCGTGAGCTCCATCTCTTTTTTCCGCGTGTTCTACTTTTTGCTGGCATCGAAAAGACTCTTTTTTTCATCGTTACTCAGACTTTCATAGCCCGATTTCTTTATTTTGTCCAGAATCAGGTCTATGTGTTCCGCATTCTCCTTGCGGCGCGCATTGAATTCGTAGTCCTTTTCGCGCTTTCCGCCGCCATAGTTCACCTTCATCTTCGGCTTTCGTAGCTTCGTGCCGGACACGGCGTTTATCGTTTTGTTTATCCACGATGTCAGGTCGGTGCCCTTGTCCAGTCCGGCAGCAAAGCCAAGTCCGGCGAGTGCACCGCCAATGTGCGCCACGTGTCCGCCGCCATTGCTCGATGTCAGGAAGAGCAGGTCGATAA
>CAZKNB010000099.1:0-5812 GCA_964554075.1 uncultured Bacteroides sp. | reverse complement strand
GCCTGGAGCAGGAGCTTATCTACTACATCGAGAAGCTCGACATCAACGAGGAGAAACAGCGCCTCGCCAACCACCTGCGCTACTTCATCGACACACTGGAGAACGGTAGCGGTCAGGGCAAGAAGCTGGGCTTCATCGCTCAGGAGATGGGACGCGAGATCAATACGCTGGGCAGCAAGTCAAACCATGCCGAGATGCAGAAGATTGTGGTTCGCATGAAGGATGAGCTGGAGCAGATCAAGGAGCAGGTGCTCAACGTGATGTAACAAGCTAGAGAACTATTATATACGCACTTATGAAAGAGGGTAAACTTATCATCTTCTCGGCGCCTTCGGGCTCGGGAAAGTCAACAATCATACAGTATCTGCTGAAGCAGGGACTCAACCTCTCATTCTCAATCTCGGCAACCAGCCGACAGCCGCGCGGACAGGAGCAGGACGGTGTGGACTATCACTTCCTCTCGCCCGACGAGTTCAGGGCAAAGATTGCCGCAGGCGAATTCCTGGAGTATGAGGAGGTCTATACCGACCGCTACTACGGCACTCTGAAGGCTTCGGTCGAGGAGATGCTGCGCGAGGGAAAGAATGTGGTGTTCGACGTTGACGTTGTCGGCGGATGCAACATCAAGAAGTTCTATGCCGACAAGGCTCTCTCGGTATTCATCCAGCCGCCCTCAATCGAGGAGCTGAAGAACAGACTCATAAAGCGCGCTACCGACGCCCCGGAGGTCATCGCCGACCGTGTGGCTAAGGCTGCCTATGAGCTTACGTTCGCCGGGAAGTTCGACCGCGTGGTTGTCAACGACGACCTCGCCAAGGCTCAGGCAGAGACACTGGCACTGGTGAAGGAGTTTATCGAGGGATAAAGTCAGAGACCGGAGGCTCCACAAATGAAGAGAAAAATAGGAATATTCAGCGGCTCGTTCAACCCCATACACATAGGCCACCTGGCGCTTGCCAACTACCTTTGTGAGTTCGGGGGGCTGGACGAGCTGTGGTTTCTGGTGACGCCGAGCAATCCGCTGAAGCGCAAGGCCGACCTCTGGGCCGACGACTTCCGCCTGCGTCTCGTGGAGCTTGCCGTCAAGGACTACCCGAAGTTCCGCGCCAGCGACTTCGAGTTCTCGCTGCCGCAGCCATCCTACACGGTGACTACCCTGGAGCGCCTTCGCGAGGCCTATCCCGACTGTGAGTTCCATCTGGTCATAGGCTCGGACAACTGGATTATCTTCGACCGCTGGCGCGACTACGACAAGATAATCCGTGACAACCACATCATGGTCTACCCGCGCCCAGGCTATCCCGTCGACCCGTCGACGCTGCCTGCCCACGTACGCCTGACCGACGCACCTACATTCGAAATTAGTTCGACATTCATCCGCGAGAGTCTGGCAGCGGGGCACGACGTGCGCTACTACCTCCACCCCGAGGTCTACAAAGAGATAATGAATCATGGAAAATGTTAAGCAGAATTCATTGAAGGCATGGATGCTTGCCGCACGCCCCAAGACGCTGAGCGGCGCAGCCATCCCGGTACTCATCGGCACCGCCTTCGCCTATGCCGACGGTGGCTTCAAGGCCATTCCGGCTCTTGTCTGCCTCCTCTTCGCCATGCTGATGCAGGTGGCAGCCAACTTTATCAACGACCTTTACGACTTCAAGAAGGGCACCGACCGCAGCGACCGTCTGGGCCCGGAGCGTGCATGCGCCCAGGGCTGGATTTCGCCCGAGGCAATGACCAAGGGCATCGCCACGGTGATCTCCGTAGCCTGCCTTGCCGGCCTTACGCTGCTCGCCTATGCGGGTCCGTGGCTGATGATTGTCGGCGCGCTCTGCGTGGTCTTCGCCTTCTTCTACACCACCGGTCCCTATCCCCTCTCCTACAACGGCTGGGGCGACCTACTGGTGCTCATCTTCTTCGGTTTCGTTCCCGTGGGCGGCACCTACTACGTGCAGACACTCAACTACACAGCCGACATTGCCTGGGCTTCGCTGGCGTGCGGACTGGTCATCGACACCCTGCTCGTGGTCAACAACTATCGCGACCGCGATGCCGACCGTCTGAGCGGCAAGCGTACTGTTGTTGTTCGCTTCGGTGAGCGCTTCGGACGCCGCCTCTACTACGCCTTGGGAATCATAGCCAACCTGATCACCTTCTTCGCCTTCGCTATCCACAAAGAGCCGATGGTGATTGTCGCCATCATAGCCTTCGCCTGGCTTCACAAGAAGACATACCGCCGCATGGTGGAGATTGGCAGCGGACGTGAGCTGAACGTCATACTGGGCGAGACGTCGCGCAACATGCTGGTCTACGGCGTGCTGCTGTCAGCGGCTATTGCTTTTGGGCAATACCTTTGAGATAAAGTAGAAAGTAGGAAGTAGAAAGTAGGAAGTAATACTTTTAATAAAATAGGAAGTAATACTTTTGCGAACTATATTTTAATTGAAAAGCCCCGGCCGAATTGCTTCGGTCAGGGCTTTTTAAGTTTTAATCCCGCAGGGCAGTCAACCTAGGTTGACGCCATTATGGTATCTGATTAAGCCTCAGCAGGGATGACAGAAACGTAACGTCTGTCCTCACGACCTACTTTGAAGTTTACTGTACCGTCTACCAATGCGAAAAGAGTGTGGTCCTTACCCATACCGATGTTCTCACCCGGATGGAATTCAGTACCTCTCTGGCGAATAATAATGTTACCTGCTTTGCAAGTCTCGCCACCGAATATCTTAACGCCTAATCTCTTGCTTGCTGATTCACGGCCGTTCTTAGAACTACCAACACCTTTCTTATGTGCCATTTCGTTTTCTCCTTTCTAGTTGATTAAGCTACTACTTCTTGAATTGTTAACTCAGTGAACTGCTGACGGTGACCGTTCAATTTGCGGTGTCCTTTTCTTCTCTTCTTGTGGAATACGAGAACTTTGTCGCCCTTAACGAGCTGAGAAACAACCTGACAAACAACCTTAGCACCGCTTACAGTAGGAGCACCTACAGTGATGTTACCATCATTGTCTACCAAAAGTACTTTGTCGAACTCTACTGTTGCACCGTTCTCTACATTCTGGATGTGGTGAACGAACAACTTCTTGCCAGCCTCTGCCTTAAACTGCTGGCCATTAATCTCTACAATTGCGTACATTTTATATAATGTATTTTTTGTTAGCTCCGTCGGGTGGTGTCTACTCATTCGACAACTCTTCATTTGAACCCGGTGCGGAATAATCGGGCACAAAAGTATAACTTTTTTGATTTCCTTGCAAGCAAACGAATTATTTTTTTGCCACAAAGGGCTGAAAATCTACGAAATCAATCATTCTTTACCCTCTTTTTGCTCCATTCGCTTGTTGATAAAGGTTATTTTCAGGTGCGCCTCCTCCTGTTCATGCTTAATTTGCTCGATGGCGGAGAGTGTCTGCCACAGCTCATAGACATTCTTCAGAGCCTTACGATCCTCGGCGCCCATCACGAACGAGTAGTTGCGGTCGCCCTGGAGTTCCACCTTCAGCGCCTTGTCGGCATTGGCATAGATGAAGTTCATGACGTCGCCGTCCGCTCCCATCTTATAGTCGGCCTTCTCTATCTTCTCGCTCATGTCGGTGGTCTCGTAGCTGTCGTTTGATGTCGGAGTCTCGGCGAAGGTGGCGTCGGGTGCAGTCACCTTCACGACATTGTGGTGGATGTTGCTTCCGCCGCAGTAGATTGAGGTCATGCTCATCTCGCCCTGCTCGCTCACCTGGAAGCGCAGGAAGCTGCGGTGGAGGTTCTTCTCGACCACCTGACTGGGCCAGAGATAGTTGCCGACAGTCTGATAGGCAGTATCCTTATCGAGCACGAAGTTGGCCTTCACAGCCTCGAAAGCCTCCTGCTTCACCGCCATCATGCTGTCCAGATAGACCAGGCTACGCTCCTGCTCCTTCAGCTCCACCTGCTGCAACAGGCGGATACCCTCATGGCGCGCCTTGAAGGCCTTCGGGTAGAGCAGCTTGATGCTGTCAATCTCCATCTTGGCGCTGCTGTAGTCGCCCGCCTCGAAATATTCATTGGCAGCCGCGAGATGCTTCTCAGCCATCTTCTCGACATTGTCGCCACACGAACTTATAAAAAGCGCTGACGCCACGACGCCAAGCGCGATGTTCCACTTTACTGACATTGCTTGTTTCTCCTTCGTTTCTTTTTTATATATGTTTATTTATATAGAGAAGCAAAGATAGTATAATTTTGAGGAATAGTAATGGTCGGGGTGGGCGAAAAATCGTAACTTTGCAGTTCGAAAAAAAAGAGACAACAGCATAATGATAGAACTTACCAGAGATCAATTGAAAGAGAAGTTTGCCGACAAGATCTTCTCACAGATAGCAGAGACAGCCGACGAGCTCGGACTGGAGTGCTACGTCGTGGGCGGATACGTGCGCGACCTCTTTCTCGAACGACCTTCCAAAGATATTGACGTAGTCGTGGTGGGCAGCGGCATCGAGATGGCTCAGGCCCTGGGCAAACGCCTGGGACGCGGAGCTCACGTGTCGGTGTTCAAGAACTTCGGCACGGCACAGGTGAAGTATCGCAACACCGAGGTGGAGTTTGTCGGCGCACGCAAGGAGTCGTACCAACGCGACTCACGCAAGCCAATCGTTGAGGATGGCACGCTCGAGGACGACCAGAACCGACGCGACTTCACCATCAACGCACTTGCCGTATGCCTCAACAAGGAGCGATTCGGCGAACTTGTGGACCCCTTCGGCGGCATCGAAGACATGAAGGAGCGCACAATACGTACGCCGCTCGACCCCGACATCACCTTCAGTGACGACCCGCTGCGCATGATGCGCTGCATACGCTTCGCCACTCAGCTCAACTTCTACATCGATGATGACACCTTCGACTCGCTCTGCCGCAACAAGGAGCGCATAGAGATCATCTCGCAGGAGCGCATCGCCGACGAGCTGAACAAGATTATCATGGCACCTGTTCCATCAAAGGGATTCATCGACCTCGACCGCTGCGGACTGCTCCAGCTCATCTTCCCCGAGCTGACCGACCTGCAGGGTGTGGAGACCCGAAACGGACGTGCCCACAAGGATAACTTCTACCATACGCTCCAGGTGCTCGACAACGTGAGCCGTCAGAGCGACAACCTCTGGCTGCGCTGGGCTGCCCTGCTCCACGACATCGGCAAGCCCGCCACTAAGCGCTGGGAGCCAAAGATTGGATGGACATTCCACAACCACAACTACATCGGTGAGAAGATGATTCCAAACATCTTCCGCAAGATGAAGCTGCCGATGAACGAGAAGATGAAGTTCGTACAGAAGATTGTGGGACTGCACATGCGCCCCATCGTCATTGCCGACGAGGAGGTGACCGACTCTGCTGTGCGCCGTCTGCTCTTCGAGGCTGGCGACGACATCGACGAGCTTATGACCCTCTGCGAGGCGGACATCACATCGAAGAGCGAGGAGAAGAAGCAGCGCTTCCTCAACAACTTCGCCCTGGTACGCCAGAAGCTGAAGGACATCGAGGAGAAGGACCGCATCCGCAACTTCCAGCCGCCGGTGAGCGGTGAGGAGATCATGGAGGTGTTCGGCCTGCATCCGTGCCGCGAGGTTGGTGCGCTGAAGAGCTCCATCAAGGATGCCATCCTGGATGGCGTAATCCCCAACGAGTATGAGGCTGCATATCAATATATGATAGCCAAGGCAGAGAAGATGGGACTTAAGGTTGCTGCGCAACCAAGTGGCAAGAGTTAAGCATTCATACATAAAAAGAAGAAAGGGTTAAGATGTTTCCATCTTAACCCTTTCCTTTTATGGTAAGAG
>CAZKNB010000098.1:0-5855 GCA_964554075.1 uncultured Bacteroides sp. | reverse complement strand
CCGAAGGTATATACTCTTTTTTTGTTCATAATACCTTTATTTAAAGTTATCTAAATACTTTTTAATTTTTACGTATTGGCAAAGCTAGTGAATTATATATATAACTAGCAACTTTTAGGTAGTTTTTTTTTCGTAACCGATGAATTTCGCCGCTTTTCCCCTTCGCCCTCTCCAACAATTGTTGCTCCGCCGTTGTTTTTGATTGAAGCTAAACCTATTGTTTGACTGACGATAAATGTGTTTATGAAGATTATTCAGAAGAAAATTACGATGAGGAGCTTTGCTCTGTTTATGCTCCTGATGCTTGCGGCGACCGTCGGGGCTCAGGAGCCTGGCGAGTCGCAGCTCAGGGTGCCGCTGCCTGAGAGATGGCATGAGGGCGGAGGGGGCGCGGTGGTCTACAGTTCCGCTTCGCCTGCCGACGACAAGTGGTGGACTCTCTTTGGCGACACGCTGCTCAACAACCTTATTGCAGAGGCGATGGAGAACAACTACTCACTGCTTACGGCGGTGAACCGCGTGGAGCTTGCCACCTATGCCCTGCGGCAGACGCGCGCCGGACTGATGCCTAGCGTCGGACTCTCGGCGGGGTGGGAGACGCTGCGCTCCAGCGGAAGTATCACGGAGGCCGACGCTGCACGCGAACGCTACTTCAGCAGCGGACTTAACATGAGCTGGGAGATTGACCTCTTCGGCTCCATCAGAAAGAGGGTGAAGGCCGATAAGGCTACATTGATGGCCGACCGCGAGACGCATGCCGACGTGATGATTACGCTGGCGGCGCAGGTGGCCACGGCATACATCAATCTCCGCGAGGCGCAGCAGAGCCTTTCGGTGATTGAACGCAACTGCGAGTCGCAGCATGCCATCATGCTTATCACCGAGGCGCGGTTCAACGCTGGACTAGTCTCCAAGCTCGATGTGGCGCAGGCGCGTTCGGTCTATTTCAGCACCAAGGCTACGCTCCCTCAGACGGAGACCACAATCAACGCACAGATAGCCACGCTGGCGGTGTTGCTCGGCACCTATCCCGAGGAGTTGCGCTATCGCCTGGCGCCTGTCCGTCCCTTGCCCGACTATGTTGAGCCGGTCAGCATCGGTGTGCCTGTCGACCTGCTGAGGCGTCGTCCCGACGTGCGCAGCGCGGAGCGTCAGATGCAGGCGCAGGCACAGCTTCTCGGAGCTTCGAGAGCCGATCTGCTTCCGTCGCTCTCGCTGTCTGCCTCTGCCGGATATTCGGCGAAGAAGATGAAGCACCTCTTCCACGAGAAGAGCCTCACCTACGAGCTTGCGCCTACGCTGAGCTGGACGCTCTTCAATGGCGGAAAGTCACTCACAGCCGTTGCCCAGGCGCGCGTTCAGCTTCGCGAGGCCGAGGAGGCCTTCAACGAGACGGTGCTGACGGCGGTGCAGGAGGCCGACAACGCCATCTGCGCCTACAGCAACAGCGTCCGCGAGATGGTGGCGATGAGAGAGGTGTGTGTGCATGGACGCGAGTCGCTTGCCCTCTCGCTTGAACTCTACAAGCAGGGATTGACGCCCTTCCAGAATGTGCTCGACGCCCAGCGTTCGCTGCTCTCCTACGAGAGCGACCTGGTGCAGTCGCACGGCTCCTCGCTTGTCCAACTCATTGCGCTCTACAAAGCCCTTGGCGGCGGATGGATTCACTGACAGATTATACATATAATAATGGATATATGAACAGAACATTTCTATTGTTTGCATGCCTGATGATAATTACGGCATGTCGTGAGAAGGGGGCTACGACAGTCGGCTCGGTGCCCGATATAGATGTCGAAACGCCGGTGGTGAAGGATGTGATGCTGAAGCGCTTCTATCCCGGCTATCTCTCGGCGGTGAGCTTCGTGGACCTCGTTGCGAGGGTCAACGGCACACTGCTCTCGTCGAACTATAAGGCGGGAACGAAGGTGAAGCGTGGACAGACGCTCTTCCTGATCGACCCGACAATCTACAAGAACGATGTGGAGCAGGCTGCCGCTTCGCTCAAGACCGCTGAGGCTCAGTTGGAGTATGCGCGCAACAACTATGCCCGCCTTTGCGAGGCCCTGGTGAGCAACGCCGTGAGTCATATCGAGGTGGTGCAGGCTGAGGCTAATCTGCGCGAGGCTGAGGCTAACGTGAGCGACAGCGAGGCGCAGCTCAACACGGCGAAGACCAACCTCAGCTACTGCGACATCAAGGCGCCCTTCGACGGGGTTGTCTCGCTCTGCAACTACACAGCCGGAGCCTATCTCAACGGCGAAGCATCGCCCGTAGAGCTTGCCACAATCTACGACGACAGCCGCATGTACACCTACTTCAACGTCGCTGGCAACCAGTGGCTCTCTATGATTCTGGCCAATCCGGAGCTCAACTCAGCCATCCTGCCGGGCGAGGTGATTGTGGAGCCGGGCGAGGGCGGACGTCGCTATGCCGCGCGTCTCAACTATGCTTCGCCCGACGTCGACCTCTCCACGGGAACGATGATCATACGTGCCGATATGGACAATGAGGATGGCACGCTGCGGAGCGGACAGTATGTGGGCGTGACGTTACCCTACGCCGAGTGTCGCAACGCGGTGCTGGTGCGTGCCTCGTCGATAGGTACCGACCAGCTGGGCAGCTATCTCTTCGTGGTCGACAGCGCCAACGTGGTCAACTATCGCCACATAGAGACAGGCGAGACGGTCGACGACACCCTGCAGCTGGTCAGTTCCGGGTTGCGTCCCGGCGAGAGATATGTCAGCAAGGCGCTGCTGAAGGTGAGAGATGGCATGAAGGTGAATCCCGTGGTGCAATAGGCTGGCGCACCCGCAGAGTTAATCTAAAAACAGAATCGTTATGTTTTCAAAATTCTTTATAGAGAGACCGATATTTGCCACTGTGCTGGCGCTGCTGGTGGTTGTCGGTGGACTGGCTGCGCTTGGCGAACTGCCCGTGTCGCAGTATCCCGAGATTACGCCGCCCACCGTACATGTCTCGGCTTCCTATCCAGGTGCGAATGCCAAGACGATAGCGCAGACCGTCGGCATGCCCATTGAGCAGCAGGTGAATGGAGTCGAGGGGATGATCTACATGTCCTCCACCTCTTCGTCGTCGGGCAGCTACTCGCTGACGGTGACTTTCGACGTCGGCACCGACATCGATATGGCCACCGTGCAGGTGCAGAACCGCGTCAACACGGCGCAGGCCTCGCTGCCTCAGGCTGTCATCACTCAGGGCGTCACGGTCCGTAAACAGTCCTCCAACATTGTGCTCTTCCTCAGTCTGACCTCATCCGACGCTGCCTACAACAGCCTCTATCTGAGCAACTACGCCACGCTCAACATGCTCGACGAGCTGACTCGCGTGCCGGGAGTGGGCAGCGTGGAGGTGATGGGAGCGGGCGACTACTCCATGCGCATCATGCTCGACCCCGAAGAGATGCGCGTCCGTGAGGTGTCGCCTGTCGAGGTCTACGACGCCATCAAGGCGCAGAACATGAATGTCAGTGCGGGATACGTGGGGCAGAGCTTTGCTGCCGCCGACCGCAATGCCTTCCAGTACACGCTCAACGTCGAGGGTCGACTGACCACGCCGGAGGAGTTTGAGAATATCGTGGTGAAGTCGGACAGCGAGGGACGCATGCTTCGCATCAAGGACATCGCCACTGTTGTCCAGGGCGCACAGTCCTACAGCATGATCTCCTCGCTCTGCGGCAGGCAGTCGGCAGCCATTGCCATCTATCAGCAGCCGGGTTCCAACTCGCTCGATGTGGCGAAGGCGGTGCGCGCCAAGATGAACCAGCTGGCCCGCAACTTCCCCGATGGGGTAGAGTATAGCGTGACGCTCGACACGACCCAGGTGATAGAGGCATCGGTCGAGGAGGTCCTGTTGGCTCTGCTCGAGACAACTCTGTTGGTGGTGCTCGTCATCTTCCTCTTCCTTCAGAATATTCGTGCCGTCGTGATTCCCTGCATCACGATTCCCGTGTCGCTCATCGGCACGTTGGTGGTGATGTGGGCGCTTGACTACTCCATCAATATGCTTACTCTGTTCGGACTGGTGCTGGCCGTCGCCATCGTTGTCGACGATGCCATCGTGGTGGTCGAGAACTCCGTCCGTCTGCTCGACGAGCGTGGAGAGCTGGGCGTGAAGCGCGCCGTAGAGGAGGCGATGAGCGAGATCACGGGGCCCATTGTCGGCGTAGTGCTGGTGCTGCTTGCCGTCTTTATCCCGACGACTCTGGTCGGAGGCATCTCCGGACAGCTCTACAAGCAGTTTGCCATAACCATCTCGGCATCCACCGTCATCAGCGGCATCTGTTCGCTGACCCTTACTCCCGCTCTCTGTGCGGTTTTCCTGAAGCCCACCGAGAAGGGAAAGAGAGACCGTTTCGCCTGGTTCAACAAGAGCTACGAGGTGGTTCGCCGTGCCTATGACCGTTGTGTCAACTGGCTCGTGAAGCGCCCCGTCTTCTCCCTGCTGAGCTACGGCGTGCTGACGGCGATAGCAGTGGTGATGTTCGTCAAGTGGCCCTCCACATTCATCCCCGTTGAGGACGACGGCTACTTTGTGGCTATGGTGGAGCTACCTCCTTCAGCCAGTCTCAACCGCACTCAGGCGGTGAACAGCGAGATAGGCAAGATTCTGGACAGCTATCCCGAGGTGGACAGCTACATCTCCATTGCCGGCTTCTCGCTGATGGGCGGCAATCAGTCCAGCTCAGGAAGCTTCTTTGTCATACTGAAGCCGTGGGGCGAACGCAAGAAGAAGAGCCAGAAGGCGCAGGCACTGGTGGAGCGCTTCAACCGCGACGTGGCTGCCATTCAGGAGGCAGAGGCATACGCCGTCTCGCCACCTGCAATCCCCGGCATCGGAACGACGGGCGGACTTCAGCTGCAGCTGGAGGACATCCACGGACTTGGCCCCGTGGCGATGCGTCAGGCCCTGCTCTCCATGCTCGAGGCGCAGCTGACTAAGACGGACATCAGCAGCATGAACAGCCAGTTCCAGGCCGACGTGCCGCAGTATTTCCTCGATGTGGACCGCGACAAGGCCGTCTTCCTCGGGGTGAACATCAGCGACGTCTTCACCACGCTTGCCTACTACATGGGCGATGCCTACGTGAACGACTACGTGCGCTATGCCCACATCTATCAGGTGAAGATTGGAGCCGACAACAATGCGCAGAAGATTATCGAGGATGTGCTCCATCTCGGCGTCACCAACGCCAAGGGCGACGTCGTTCCCTTCTCCGCCTTTGTCACTCCGCGCAAGGTGCTCGGGCAGGACTGCATCAGCCGTTACAACATGTTCGAGACGGCGGCGGTGACGGTGAACGTGGCGTCGGGAGGCAGCTCGGGCGAGGCGATAAAGCAGACCGAGGAGCTCTTCGACGAGACCATTGGCGACAGCTTCGGCTATCAGTGGACCTCCACCGCCTATCAGGAGATAGAGTCGGGGAGCAGCATCGTGTTGATCTTCATGATGGCGTTGCTGGTGGTCTACCTGGTGCTCTGTGCGCAGTACGAGAGTTGGACGAGTCCGATAGCGGCAGTGATTGGTGTGCCGATGGCGATACTCGGTGCGCTGATTGGCTGCTGGGTGATTGATGTGCCGGTGAGTGTCTTCTCGCAGATTGGTATTGTGCTTCTGATAGCCCTTTCGGCGAAGAACGGCATCCTTATTGTGGAGTTTGCGCGCGACTATCAGAAGGCGGGGCGTCCGGTGCGTGAGGCGGTGATCGAGGGCGCGAATGTTCGTCTTCGTCCCATCCTGATGACGTCGCTGGCGTTCGTGCTAGGTGTTATGCCGTTGTTGTTTGCCACGGGTGCCGGTGCCGAGAGTCGCATTTCGCTCGGTGCAGCGGTGGT
>CAZKNB010000097.1:0-5897 GCA_964554075.1 uncultured Bacteroides sp. | reverse complement strand
TTGTCGGTACCACCTGATACGATGGTGAAGCCACGGTCGATGAGCGCCTGAGCCAACACGGCAGCGTTCTTCTTAACCTGCTTCTGATACTCCTTGTACTCCGGCTGCAAGCACTCGTAGAAGGCTACAGCCTTGGCAGCGATGACGTGCTCCAACGGACCACCCTGAATGCCCGGGAAGACAGCAGAGTCGAGCAGCTGAGACATCATCTTAATCTCACCCTTCGGAGTCTTCTTGCCCCAAGGATTGGGGAAGTCGTGACCCATCAGGATGATACCGCCACGCGGACCACGAAGAGTCTTATGGGTGGTAGATGTTACGATATGTGCATACTTCACAGGGTTGTCGAGCAGACCTGCAGCGATAAGACCGGCAGGGTGAGCCATATCAATCATCAGGATTGCGCCAACCTTATCGGCAATCTCGCGCATGCGCTTGTAGTCCCACTCACGTGAGTAGGCTGAGCCACCGCCGATGATCAACTTCGGATGCTCGCGGAGAGCTACCTCCTCCATCTGGTCGTAGTCCACGCGGCCAGTCTCCTTGTTGAGGTTGTACTCGCAGGGAGAGTAGATGATGCCGGATGTGTTGACCAGTGAGCCGTGAGAGAGGTGACCGCCATGAGCCAGGTTAAGACCCATGAACTTGTCGCCCGGGTTGAGGACAGCGAGGAAGACAGCAGCGTTGGCCTGTGCTCCTGAGTGCGGCTGAACGTTAGCCCACTCGGCGCCGAAGATCTGCTTGATGCGCTCGATGGCGAGGCTCTCGCTCTGGTCTACCACCTGACAGCCGCCATAGTAGCGCTTGCCGGGATAGCCCTCAGCATACTTGTTAGTAAGACATGAGCCCATGGCTTGCATCACCTGGTCGCTCACGAAGTTCTCTGAGGCAATCAGCTCGATACCCTTGAGCTGACGTTGGTGTTCCTTTTCGATAATGTCGAAAATAAGGTTGTCTCTTTCCATTAGTATTCCTTTTTAGATAAATATTGTGTTCTTTTTTACTTTTTCTTTTTCTCGACCGACCAGCCGAACTTGCCAATCTTCGGGCCGAGGTTGTAGTAGCCGCCATGGAGGTAGACCAGCGGATTGGTCTCCGCCAGCTCCAGCTTGCCGGTCTCCGCGTTGAGATACTTGTCGTCGGCACGGACATTGACCACGTCCGCCACAAACATATCGTGGGAGCCGAGCGAGACAATCTCCTTGACGCGACACTCTATGCAGAGCGGCGACTCCTCGATGATGGGAGCCTTGACCACGGTGGCCTTGCCCGGAGTAAGCTTCATCTCCTCGAACTTACGGTAGTCGCGACCCGAACGTACGCCGCACCAGTCGGTGGCGCGTGCCAGGTCGGCAGTAGTGAGGTTGATGACAAACTCCATGTTGCGCTTCAGGATGTCGTAGGAGTGGCGTTCCGGACGCACGGAGATGTAGCACATCGGCGGATTGGTGCAGATGGTACCCGTCCACGCCACAGTGATGATGTTCCACTCCTCGGGCGAACTACCGCACGTGACCATCACCGCCGGCAGCGGATAGATCATTGTTCCCGGCTTCCAATCCTGCTTCATGGCTGACCGATTATGGTGTACTCGCCCTTGCGCTGCTCCTTCTCGCAGTAGTGACACTTCAGGATGCCGTTCTCCTTGTCGACAACGTGCATCACGGTGGTCATAGGCTCGTTGTTGGTGACACACTTAGGGTTGGCACAGCGAACGATGCCCTTGAGGCAGTCCGGCAGGCGCACCTCGCGCTTCTCAACGACCTCGTAGTCGCGGATGATGTTGAGCACCACGTGGGGCGCAACGACTGCGATACGGTTAACCTCCTCGTCGGTGAAGAACTTGTCGGCAATCTTGATGATGCCCTTCTTGCCGAGCTTATGGCTCTCGAGGTTGAAACCGATGGTGATGTTGTTGGTCATTCCCTCGAGTCCAAGGAGGCGAATGATGGTGAAAACCGATTCACTAGGTATATGGTCAATCACAGTGCCGTCCTTGAGGGCAGCTACCTGCAAAGCTTCTTTATTCTCGCTCATCGCTAATTAATTCTTTTTGTTGTCATCAATAATATCCTGAAGTGTAATGCCCAGCACGTCGCAGAGTATAGCCTCGCGTGCGTAGAGTCCGTTCTGCGCCTGCTGGAAGTAGTAGGCCTGCGGAGTGTCGTCGACATCGTAGGCAATCTCGTTGACACGTGGCAGCGGATGGAGGATGCGCATATTCTCGCGGCAGCCCTGAAGCATCTTGGCACGGAGGATGTAGACATTCTTCACGCGCTCATACTCCATGAGGTCGGTGAAACGCTCCTTCTGTACGCGGGTCATATAGAGGATGTCGGCCTGACTGATCACCTCCTCGTTGAAGTCGGTATGCTCCACATACTTGATGCCATGCTCGCGGCAGTAGATCTTGTACTCCTCGGGCATCTTGAGCTCATCGGGGGCAACGAAATGGAAGGTAGGATTGAAGTGGCGCATAGCCATGATGAGCGAGTGAACGGTACGTCCATACTTGAGGTCGCCCACCAGGTAGATGTTCAGGTTCTCGAGTGTTCCCTGAGTCTTGTAGATTGAGTAGAGGTCGAGCATCGTCTGCGATGGGTGCTGGTTGGCTCCGTCGCCCGCATTGACGATTGGCACACGTGTCACCTCGCTTGCGTAGCGCGCTGCACCCTCCAGGTGGTGGCGCATCACGATGATGTCGGCGTAGTTGCTCACCATTTTGATGGTATCCTTGAGCGTCTCGCCCTTCGAAGAGCTTGTCGCTTTAGGGTCAGAGAATCCGATTACCTTTGCACCGAGGCGGTTGGCAGCTGTCTCGAAGCTGAGACGTGTGCGGGTAGAGGGTTCAAAGAAGAGGGTTGCTACTATGCGTCCATCCAAAAGGTGACGGTTGGGCTGCATCTCGAACTGTTTAGCCATTTCAAGAAGATAGAGTATTTTCTCTCTGGAATACTCAGCGATGGTCACTAAACTCCTGTTTTCCATTCTGATATATTTTGAAGTTTTAAGAAGTTGTATTTCGGGATGTAAAGATATGCTATTCTCTCTTTATTTCCAACGAAAAATTTACTATCTTCGCAATATTTTAAAACACTACATTATTATATAATGACACAGAAGCATCATTATTGCGGACTGACCGACGCCGAGGTACTGGCCAGCCGGGAGAAATATGGTATGAACATCCTGACGCCTCCCGAGAAGGAGACGCTCTGGCAGCGGCTTAAGGGGGTGTGCTCCCACTGGATTGCCCTCTCGATAGGCGCAATCGTCATCGCTACCATAGTGGCTGCCGCAATGCTCACCGCCTCAATGGGTGGACGCATCTGGGTGATGCCCGCCATCATGGCTCTGGCTGCACTGCTGATTCTCATTGTCGGCTTCTTCGGCGGATTCAAGGATCCACTCTTCAGAATACTTATCACTGCCTTCGTTCTCTCGATGGGCATCTCAATATATGAGTTTGAATGGGTAGGCGCTGGCTTCACCACCTTCTTCGAGCCTATCGGTATCGTGGTGGCACTGCTGCTTGCCACGGGCGTTGCCTTCTTCCTCGAGAGGAGCAACGAGAAGACCTTCCAGAGCCTCAATGAGGTGAACGACGACACTCCGGTGAAGGCCATCCGCAACAATAATGTATGCCAGGTGGCACGCAAGGAGATTGTGGTGGGCGACATCATCCTGCTCGAAGCGGGCGAGGAGGTGCCTGCCGACGCCCGACTGCTGGAGAGCCTCAACCTGACGCTCAACGAGTCGTCGCTGACGGGAGAGCCAGAGTGCTCCAAGACTACCGACGCAGCGAAATTAGACAGCGACGCCACCTATCCATCCAACGAGATTATGAAGGGAACAATAGTCATCGAGGGCTACTGCACCGCCGAGGTGATGCGCGTGGGCGACGCCACGGAGTGCGGAAAGGTGTTCGAGGCGGCACAGGTGAACGAGGGTGAGCCTACCCCACTCAGCGACAAACTGAACCGACTGGCCACGCTCATCACCCAGACCAGCTACGCCATAGCGGCACTGGTCATCGTGGGCCGCATCGTGGTCTACTTCATCTCCGGCAAGGGCGACTTCAGCGATGCCGACGGATGGATTGACTTCATCAGCTTCTTCCTCCAGACGGTGATGATTGCCGTGACGCTGATTGTGGTGGCGGTGCCCGAGGGTCTGCCTATGAGCGTCACGCTCAGCCTTGCCTTCAGCATGCGCAAGCTGATGAAGGAGAACACCCTGCCGCGCACGATGCACTCATGCGAGACGATGGGTGCGGCATCGGTCATCTGTACCGATAAGACCGGCACACTGACGCAAAACCAGATGCAGGTGGCTGAGACGATGCTCACCGAGGAGAACAGCGACCTCGTGGCGGAGATGATTGCCGCCAACACTACTGCCAACCTCGACTTCTCGGGCGAGAAGATCAACGCCATAGGTAACCCGACCGAGGGTGCACTGCTGCTCTGGCTCCACGCTCAGGGTAAGGATTATCAGGCGGTGCGCGAGGCAACGGAGATTCTGGACCGACTGCCATTCACCACTGAGAATAAGTATATGGCGACACTGGTGCGCTCACGCGTGCTCGGCACCGAGGTTGTGCTGGTGAAGGGCGCTCCGGAGATAGTGATGGCTATGTCGAAGCTGAGCGACAGTGAGCGCGAGGAGTTCGACCGCCAGCTGAAGATTTACCAGAACAAGGCGATGCGTACGCTCGCCATTGCCTACATCGAGGCGGGCAGCCAAAGCCCCTTCGAGGATGGCAAGCTGAAGGTGACGGGACTGAAGTTCGCAGGTGTCTTCGCCATCTCAGACCCCGTACGCAGCGAGGTGCCTGCCGCCATCAAGAGCTGCATCAGCGCAGGTATTCAGGTGAAGATTGTCACCGGCGACACACCGGGAACGGCAAAGGAGATTGGACGCCAGATTGGTCTATGGACCGAACAGGATGGCGACGAGAATATATTGACGGGAGCCGAGTTCGACGCCATGAGCGACGAGGAGCTGGCTGAACGCATCGGGAAGATGAAGATCATGTCGCGCGCACGACCAAAC
Source organism: uncultured Bacteroides sp. (assembly GCA_964554075.1). Lineage (GTDB taxonomy): Bacteria > Bacteroidota > Bacteroidia > Bacteroidales > Bacteroidaceae > Bacteroides. The sequence continues at coordinate 842 of CAZKNB010000097.1, read as the reverse complement.
GACAAGGAGCGACTGGTCAAACTGCTGAAACGCCAGAACATGGTGGTGGCGGTGACGGGCGACGGAACGAACGATGCCCCTGCCCTCAACGCTGCCGACGTGGGCCTCTCAATGGGCGACGGTACAGCCGTGGCGAAGGAGGCAAGCGACATGACCATTCAGGACAGCTCGTTCAGCACGATAACCAACGCCGTGATGTGGGGACGCTCGCTCTACAAGAACATTCAGCGCTTCATCATGTATCAGATGACAATCAACGTGGTGGCGTGTCTCATAGTGCTCATCGGTGCATTCATCGGCATGGAGTCGCCTCTGACGGTCACTCAGATGCTGTGGGTGAACCTTATCATGGACACCTTCGCTGCCATCGCCCTCGCCTCCCTGCCACCGACAAGGAGCGTCATGGAGGAGCAGCCGCGCCACGTCACCGACTCAATCATCAGCCGCGCCATGGCGCGCCACGTCATTGGCGTGGGTGGATTCTTCACTCTCCTGCTGCTTGTGGTGCTGGTCATCATGGAGCATGCTGATATCCGTTCGATGGGCGACCTCTTCAGCTTCACCTTCGGGGCGTACGACGGTCTCTCGGCCTATGAGCTGAGTCTCTTCTTCACTCTCTTCGTGATGCTGCAATTCTGGAACATGTTCAACGCGAAGGCATTCATGACCGACAACTCAGCCTTCCACCGCCTGAAGGAGTGCCGCGGATTCATGGTGATTGCCTTCGTGATCTTCGTGGGTCAGCTGCTGATAGTTGAGCTTGGCGGTCAGATGTTCAACGTGACGCCTCTCGCCGCCTCCGACTGGGGCTTCATCATCCTCTCCACCTCCCCCGTCGCAAT
>CAZKNB010000096.1:0-5973 GCA_964554075.1 uncultured Bacteroides sp. | reverse complement strand
CGTAGTCGAAGTGGTAGTACATTCCGTAGCCACCCTTACGCGGCTTGCTGTCGAGGTCGGGCAGACGGCGCACGTTGCCCCAGTTGTCGTCGCAGAGCAGGAGGGTGACGTCGTCGGGCACCTTCATGCCATGGTCGTAGTAGTCCTGCACCTCTTTATAGAGAGCCCACACCTGCGGAGTCTCGGTGGCAGGTTTGCCGGTCACCTCCTCGATGATGCCACGCTGGCGTGCCACGATGCGCTCCATCAGAGCGATGTTCATGTCGCCATCCATAGCCATATCGCCGTCGCCACGCATACCGATGGTGACGAGAGTCTCCCAGTCCTTTGAGCGCTCGATGCCCGTGCGCCAGAATTCAGCGAGTCCCGCCTCATTCTTCTCGAAGTTCCATTCGCCGTGTCCGCGTCGCTTCCAGTCCTGCTGAGCCAGGTCCATAGGTTCGTGGTGTGATGTTCCCATGATGATACCCATGCGGTTTGCGGTAGGTCCGTTCTCGGGATCATCGTCGAAGAAGGCATTGTTCCACATCGCGGGCCACATGAAGTTCGCCTTCATGCGGAGCAGCAGCTCGAACACCTTCTCATAGAATTTATGGTTGAATCCGCCGAACTTCTCCTTAGCCCAGAGAGCGGCGCATGGATACTCATCATTAATAAATATGCCGCGGTATGCCACCTTGGGTTCGCCGTCGGTATAGACGCCCTTGGCTATACTCACATTCTTCTGCTGAGCCACCGGAGCATCCATCCACCAGTACCAGGGCGATACTCCGATCTGGCGTGAGAGCTCGTAGATGCCGTAGATGGTGCCTCGCTTGTCGCTTCCGGCAATCACCAGTGCGCGCTCAATGCCGCTTGCGGGGCTCTCCACCACCTGCAGCAGATACTTCTCGGTCTTGCCGACAAGCTCCTTCTTGTTTACCTTTCCGGAGGAGAGCAGGGGTTTGATGAGCGGAGACTCCGTGGTACCGATGATGATGCATGGTGCGGAGCTGCTCTCAACAATCTCGGCACGAGTTCCGCAGACGCGGCGGATGTCCGATGCCAGATTCTTCACAGCGATGGCTATACCCTCGTCCTCACTCTGGGCGAAGAGGATGGGGAGGGGAGTACCATCCTTTATAATGGTAAGTGCGCCGTTGTCGGCGGTCGGCGTGAAGCTGACGAAGCGGTCGGCGGCGAAGCTCGTGCCGCAGGCGAGTGTCAGCGTAAGGATCATAGTTAAGATTCGCTTCATGATGTTTCTCTGTTTCCTTAGTTGATATTAGGTTTGCGTCATACACGCGGTATGATGACGCTAGCAAAGTTACTCTTTCCCGACTGACTTTCGCGACCGATTGAGGCAAAAAGTATTAGATTTCGTCAGTGACACTTTGCAAAATGTTGCATTCACTTCCTTAAATGTTGCACTAGGGAAAGATTTTCCTCCGCTGATATTCATCGTGGTGCGAGAAATTGATATTTTTGGCATGAAATTTTATAACCACGAAAAACATGAGATGCATTCACATTATGCTGTTCGTGCTTATAGCATTGCAGCAACAGTTAGTAGCCTCTAACGTGACAAAACTCTATCGTTCGAACGAACTGTCGTCCACTCTGATCACCAGGATTGAGCAGGACAGTCACGGTTTTGTATGGGTAGCCACCGAGTATGGTCTCAACCGCTTCGACGGCTATGCATTCCACATCTATTATAATCAGCCGGGGGTGGCAACGTCGCTCTCCGACAACAACGTGCACAATGTGGTCGCCACTCCCGACGGCAGTCTGTGGGTATGCTCCAACCGCTTGCAGCGCTACAATCCCGTAAATGACTCATTCGACAATATTGATGCCTACGGCGCACGCGCCAGTGTGGCTGACCTCGTGATGACCGCCGACTCCACCATCTATGCCGTGGGCTACAATGGTGAGCTCTTCACCTTCGACCGCAAGTCGGAGTCGCTGGTGCGCCTGCGCGGCGGAAGCTCCATGCTCGACGGAATGCGCTTCCTCTTCATCTCCGACGACCCCGACGGTCATACCCTCTGGCTGGGCGGACAGGATGGACTAATCCGCATTGACCGCCGCAACCTCCAGGCCAAATATTATGGTCGCGGTGAGCTGGGCCATCAGCAAGCCACGGAGCTATATTTCGACCCTTCGGGCGAGATGTATCTGGTCACTCCGGTCAACATCATGAAGTACGACCGCCTGAGCGACAGCTTTGCCAAGTTGCCCATAGCGAAGGGTGCCACCCTGAAGTCCTTCCGCTGCATCTCCAATCCGGGTTGCCGCTCACTCCTCTACGGCACCTTCGGCGCCGGCTCCTTCCGCTACGACACGAAGAGTGGGGTGGCGAGTCAGATCACTCTCGACGTGAACCACTACGATATAAGTTCGATAGATGTCAGCGCCATCTACTGCGACCGCGACGACAATCTGTGGGTGGGCTGCTTCCAGAAGGGAGTTGCCCTGATTCCTCATCAGCCGCGCTCATTTATCGAGGTGGACTGCAGAACCCTTGCCTTCGACAACCACTATCCTCTCTCGCTGCTTGCCGATGCGGGCAATGGCGAAATCTGGATTGGTCAGGGCAACAATGGTCTCCATCGCACCACCATCGGGGGAGAGCTGCTGAAGAGCTACCTGCCCAACACCACTCCCATATCCATGCACCGCGATTCGCGCGGCCGTCTCTGGGTGGGACTCTACGACGAGGGAGCAGGGGTGCTCAATCTCTCTACGGGAGCCATCGACAAGCTGCCGGGCTTCCCCTATAAGCGAGTGCGTGCCATCGACGAGGACCGCCGCGGCAACCTCTACTTCGCCATGTTCAACTACGGCATACATACCATTAATATAAATGGCGGTGCAGCCGTCAAGCTCCCTGCCGAGGTCAACACCAGTCAGGTGATGACGCTGAAGGTGGACTCCCGCGGCCTGCTCTGGGTGGGCAGCTACGAGGGGGTGAAGTGCTACGACACCAACAGCAGTCGCATCGTGGCTCTCCCCGACGACTCCTCGCCCATAGGTTCGCTGGTCAACACCATTGCCGAGGACCATCGCGGCGACATGTGGATTGCCACCTCCGCCGGACTCTACCACTACAATCGTGGCGGGAAGAGCTTCTCGCACATCAGCAAGGCGGACGGACTGCCCGACAACATGGTGTGCGACGTCCATGTCACTGCCGACGATGAGGTGTGGATCTCCACCTACAAGGGCATCTGCTGCTACAAGCCCCTCAGCAACCAGTTCTTCGTCTACAGCCGTGGCAACGGACTCAACGGCATGGCCTTCCTGCGCTCCGTGGGTGCCGTAAGCTCCGAGGGCATCATGACCTTCGCCTACGACGATGGCTACATCCATTTCAATCCGCAGCAGATTGACGAGGTGGAGCCCCTTTCGCCGCTCTATCTCTCCGCCGTCACTCTTCCCTTTGCCCATGTCGCCACTGCCGACGACTCCGTGCGCATCTCAGCCTACAATGCGGAGCTGGCGGGCAAGCTGCGTCTGAAGTACAGCGAGAATGTTGTCCAGCTCAACTTCCTCTCGCTCGACCATATAGGCTATGACAATCTCTGCCTGCAATATCGCTTCTCCAACCGCTCGGGAGCACGCTGGATAACCTGCCGCGAGGGTGAGAACAGTGTGCAGCTGGGTCCCCTCTCGCCGGGTCACTACGACCTCGAGGTGAGGACAACGGTGAGCGGAGTGAACTCCCCGTCGCGCCACTATCAGATTATCGTGGGCCATCCGTGGTACTCATCATGGTGGATGTGTACGCTCTACGCGCTTGTCGTAGTGGCCTTCATCTATCAGTTCTTCGTGGGCTACAACAACTATCAGAAGCGCCTTCGCAATGAGGAGCGCATACGCTTCTTCATCGACCTCACCCATGAGCTTCGTTCGCCCACCACTCTGATGCTTGCTCCCCTCCAGGAGCTTATGCGCCGCCAGTGGGACGACGAGACGGGGCGTCGCCTGCGTGCCATCTATCGCAACGGCAACCGCCTCCTGCAGCTGCTCAACCAGATTCTCGACGTGCGCAAGATTGACAAGGGACGAATGTTCATCCTCTGTTCGGAGACCAACATAGTGGAGTATGTGCGCGATGTCTTCCATGTCTTCGAGTACGAGGCAGAGAAGCGCCGCATCGACTTCCGCTTCACAGCCCCCGCCGACGATATACCTCTTTATATAGACCGTACACACTTCGATAAGGTGATCTACAATCTGCTGACCAACGCCTTCAAGTTTGTCCGTGATGGCGGTGAGATCTCGGTAGAGATTTCGCGCGTCGGTGGCAGTCACGGCGAGAGTCTGCAGATACGCGTCGCCGACAATGGTCCCGGCATCGACGCCGAGCAGGTCGACAAGGTGTTCGAGCGCTTCTACCAGGCACCAGCCAACAAGGCGGCGGGACGCGTGGGCTTCGGCATCGGACTCAACCTCTGCTACAACATCGTGCGTCTGCACCATGGCGCCATCAGCGTTGCCAACCGCACCGACGGCACCACTGGAGCCATCTTCACCATCACTATGCCTATGGGCAAGGAGCATCTCGCGGAGAGCGAACTGCTGAAGGGCGAGTCGTACGTGGTCTCTGCCGACCCCGTCAAGCTCATCATGACGCAGAGCGAGGAGGAGGCAAAGGCGAAGGGCAAGCGAGTCCACCACAACCACACCATACTCATAGCCGACGACGACAGTGAGCTGCTCAACTATCTGGGCGGAGTGCTCTCTGCGCGCTATCGTGTCGTGGCGTGCAGCGACGGAGCCGAGGCGCTGCGAAGGAGCATAGAGGTGGTGCCCGACCTTGTCATCTCGGACATCTCGATGCCTGAGATTGATGGCTTCTCGCTCCTTACCCGCCTGAAGGGCAACAATGTGACGAGCCATATACCCGTCATACTGCTCACCTCGCTCTCCGAGCACGAGAACAAGATAGCGGGCTTGCAGAAGGGTGCCGACGCCTATCTGGAGAAGCCCTTCGACATAGAGGAGCTGATGGCACGCGTGCAGGGACTCATAGACACCCGTGCCAAGCTGCGTGGCAAGTTTGCCGGCAGTCAGGACCAGGAGGGAAAGGTGGACCAGGTGAAGCTTCAGGGCGTCAACGACAAGCTGATGGAGCAGGTGATGAAGGTGATCAATGAGAACCTCTCCGAGCCCGAGCTGGGCGTGGAGTACCTGGCAGAGAAGGTGGGACTGAGTCGCACTCAGCTTCATCGCCGCATGAAGGAGATCACCGGTCTCACCTGTGGCGACTTCATCCGCAACTTCCGCATGCGCGAGGCAGCGCGGTTGCTGAAGGAGGGTGATATCTACGTCTCACAGATATGTTACGCCGTAGGTTACGCCAATCCCACCCACTTCTCCACAGCCTTCAAGAAACACTTCGGAGTGTCGCCCAGCGAGTATGTGGCAAGCCTGAATCGGGGTGATGGCACAAAAGAGAATGAAAATGTAACCAACTGAAAGGTCGCTGCGCCAAAGAGAAAAGCTAAGTGAACAAAGCGTTTTATCGGGATGGAACTTTGTTGATATTTTTGCAATGTGGATTTAAGGGATGCATTTAAGTCCGCGTTGCAAGACACAAGAAACAATTAACAGAGTAATAATTCTAATAAAAACGATTTATGATGAAAAACAACAGCCTTTTCTTAACAATGGCGGCAGCGGCGCTGATGACGTCGTTTGCTGCATGTTCAAATGATTTGAACGATGCGGTGGATTCAGCTTCCACCATCCGCTTCACAAGCACACTTCTCGATGGTGCTTCTACTCGTACAACTTCTACTACATTGCAGGAGAATCAGCTGGCAGAGGGCGTACAGGTAGGCCTCTTCGCTACAGCCGTGAGTGCTGACAATGTAAAGTTGACTGCTAATGGCAGTGGCGATCTTAACTATGAGGCAGGCGCATCTCTTAACTGGCCGGCATCCGGCAATGTTGACTTCTATGCTTATGCTCCATACGCTGAGG